>NZ_JBSFHA010000116.1:0-30360 GCF_053596855.1 Streptomyces sp. NPDC001617 | reverse complement strand
TGTGCCACGCGACCACGAAGGCGCACGGAACGCACACGCGCACAGCCGTACCGTTACGGCACATACGGAGCCTCGAACGGCAGGAACACCTTGCCGTTCGAGGACGAACGCCGTGCCGGGACGATGCACAGGTACGCGTCGTCCGGTTCCATCAGGATGTTGGCCGAGCCCAGGTGGATCTTGTACGCACGCAGATCGCCGCGTACGAGTAGGAAGCGGCCGTCTAGCGTGCATCGGTCGGCGATCTTCAGGCGCGGGAGGATCCGGTCCAGGACGTCGCGGCGGGCCTCGGCGCTCTCCGTCAGCTCGGCAAACCCTGCCCGCTGCCAGTAGGTGCGCCCGGGGCCGCCGTCGGTCCAGTCGGGGTCGGCGGCGATCGAGGTCACGCCGACGAAGAGATCGACGTCGCGCATCGCCTCGCTGAACACCAGTGGGGGCACGTCGGCGAGCGGTGCCTCGCGCCAGGCGCCCTCCACCCGGTGGGCGAAGCGCACCTGGTCGGTCGAGGCCAGTTCGTCGTCGCCCGCCCAGTCGGCCCAGGTGTGGAAGAAGCGGACCCGCCACTCCCCCGCCCCCAGGGTGCGCTCGGCCTCGTCGCCGTCCCCGCCGTCCCAGGGGCCGAGCAGGTCGCTCTTCCATCCCCGGGCCCGGAACAGGGCGAACATCTTGCGGTAGTGGACGAGGTGCGCGGCGAAGCGGTTGGAGTAGACGCGGGTCTGTTCCTCGGCCGGAGTGAGCAGGTAGATCTCGCGGAACGCCTGCTTGAAGGGCTGACGGATCCGCCGTTCGATGAGCAGGTCGCGCCAGGCCCGTACGGTGTCCGGCTCGGAGCGGAGGGGGTGCCACAGCCGTACGGAGGCAGCGTCGGGCGCGTCGGGAAGGAGTTCGGCTGTCTCGGGCAGAACGGCCCGCCACTCGCCGGGTGCGACCTCGATCTCCCAGATCAGTCGGCGTACGAGGGTCCGGGCGAGCGGGTGCGCGGCCAGCTCGGTGCGCCACCAGCCGTACGGGTGGACGGCGGCGACGGTGAAGCTGCCTTCCAACGCGCGTACGAGGGTGATGAGTTGGGCGTTCACCCGCTTCACCAGCTCGCGCAGCTCCTTGACGAGGGCCGCGTGGTCGCGGCGGACCGGCGCCGGGACGGTGCGCAGCGGGCGGCCGTCCTTCTCCCAGGTCAGCGTGGCGGTATCGGTGACCGTGACGACGGCCTCGTAGTCGCCGGCCGTCCGGCGCAGGACCCCATCGTCGTCGAACTCCAGCCTCGGCAGCCGTAGCGCCACGTCGGTGCGCTCGGCCAGGGCCGCGTCGATCTTCTTGAGCATCTTGTCGAGCTGCTTGGGCACCCCGGCGTGTCGGACGGTCCGGCGCACAGTGCGGATCGCGGTCACGAGCTCCGGCGTCGGGTAGTCCTGCGCGGCGCGGACCACCTCGTACAGCAGTGCCTGCGAGGGAAGCGTCTTCGCGGGGGTGGGGGCGAGGGCTGTGCCGGGCAGCAGCCGCTCGAACAGCTCCGGCAGCCAGGGCTCGTCGCGCAGCAGCGCAACCCGCAGGGCCTGTCCGAGCGAGGTGATCTCCCGGTCCGTGAACGCCTTGTCCGCCTGGTAGGGGATCTCGCCCGCCCGGATCGCGTCGGTGCGGTCGGCCGCAGCTTCCAGCGCGCGGCGGGCGAACGCGACGTAAGCGGGGTTGTCGGCCGACCTGCGCCACGCGTCCGCGAGCGGCGAGACGAACCTGTTGTCCCGGTCGATCTCGGACAGCAGTGTCCGTTCGGCCGGGGTGAGGCCGGCCATGACGGCGATCTCGTCCGCGACGATGGGGCCCACATCACGAGAGAGGCGCTCCACGGCGGTGCGCAGTGTCCCGTCGTCGGCGAGTCCCGCGACCGCGAGCAGCGCGTACGGCTGACGTACCGTGTCCTTCTCCAGCCAGAACCCGACCAGGGCGCGGGCGGGTTCGGAGACGTCGGGCAGCGGCCCTGTGCAGCGTTCCAGCGTGTCCAGGCCTCGGGTGAGGTCCGCCCAGCCCTGCTCCTCGCACCTTTCGGCGAGTGCCTCGAACATACGGCGGCACGCCTCGGGCGTATAACGCGGCCGCCGTTCCCGTGCGGCGTCCTCGACCACGAAGCGGACCCTCGTCATCGCGGGCGTGGCCGCAGGCCCCACCCGGTAGGCCGCCACGAACAGACCGCCGAGTTCCTCGTCGGAGATCTGGGCCAGATCCGGGTTGCTGTCCCTGTCCTCAAGTGTGAAGTCCGGGTCGGTCAGCGCGCGCATCAGCCGGGCGGCGAGGTCCATCAGGCCCCTCTCTTGATCTGGCGGAGGATGGTTCTGTCGGTGATCTTCGTGTCGGCGGCCAGCATGAATGCCTTGCTGAGGATGAGGGAGAGCCGTTCGTCCTCGAACGGCAGGAAAACCTTGCCGTCGCCCTTGCCGCGTGACGGGACGATGCACAGGTAGGCGTCGTCCGGTTCCATCAGGATGTTGGCCGAGCCCAGATGGATCTTGTACGTGCCCAGGTCGCCGCGCACCACCAGGAAGCGACCGTCGAGCGAGCAACGGCCGGCGATCTTCAGGCGCGGCAGGATCCGTTCCAGCGCCTCGCGGCGGACCTCGGCGCTCGCCGTCAGGGCACCGAACGTGGCCGTCCGCCAGTAGGCGGCATAGCGGTCCTCGCCCCGGTCGGTCCAGTCGGGATCGGCGGCGATCGACGTCACGCCCACGAACAGATCGACGTCCCGCATCGCCTCGCTGAACACCGGAGGGGGCACCTCTGCCAGCGGGACCTCCCGCCAGCGCCGGCCGTCCCGCCGCTCGAAGCGGACCTGGTCCGTCGCGGCGTGCTCGGGCGCGTAGCCGCCGTCGTCGTCCGCGGCGGGCTCGTGGTGGAAGCAGGCCCGCCACTCGCCGTCGCCGAACCCGGCCCGCGCCTTCCCGTCGTAGCCGCCGTCGTACCGGCCGAGGAAGTTGGCCTGCCAGCCGCGTTCCTTGAACAGCGCGTAGAGCTGACGGTAGTGGACGATGTGGGCGGCGAACCGGTTGGAGTAGACGCTGGTCTCCTCCTCCGCGGGGGTGAGCAGGTAGATCTCCCGGAAGGCCTGTTTGAACGGCTGCCGCAGCCGCTCGGCGACGAGCCGCTCCCGCCACGCCCTGATGTCGTCCGCCTGTGCCCGGATCGGATGCCACAACCGGACGCGCTCGGGCCGGCCGGGCGGCTCGGTCATCGGTGCCGTCGCACGCCACTCGCCGTCCGCGTCCTCGGCGTTCTGGAACTCCCAGATCAGGCCGCGGACGAGAACCCCGGTGACCGGATGGTCACGGTAGTAGCGGCACCAGTCGTCGTACGGCCACTCGCGCCCGGCCGACATCAGCGCCTCGATGCGGGCCCGCTCACCCGCCAGTGTCCCCCGCACTTCCTTGGCCAGGGCCTTCAATTCCCGGAGCTCGTCTGGGAAGCCGTCCCTCACTGCGACCGGAGCCGTGCGCGAATTCCCCCCGTCGGGGCGCGTGAAGGTGAGCCGCACGGTCGCCGCTTCCTCGATCGCCACCCGTACCCGGTGTCCGCCCAGCTCCCGTTCCAGCGAGCCGTCCGGCGCCAGGCCGTGATCCGGCACGCTGCGCTCGATGAGCTGCTCCGCCGTGATGCCCTGCTTCCCGGCCGCCGTCACCAGCGCGGTGTCGAGCTGCTTGCGCAGAGCCCGGTGCTTGATCCTGGACTGCAGCCGCCACAGGGTCTCAAGGGATGCCGGATCGCCGGTCTCGGCCACCGCGTTGATCGCCGCGCCCGCGAGCTTGAGGTCCTCGATCACGCCGGTTCCGGGTCCGCCGGTCCGCAGAGCGAGCGCGCCGAGGTGCTGCACCGCTGCCGAGCCGCCGGTCAGCGCGGCCGCCCAGACGACGCCGCGCGCCAGGTCCCCGTCGTTCTGGTGGACGACGTAGTGGTAGCCGTCGTGGTGCCAGGCGGTGTGCGCAGCACTTCCCCCGCTGCACAGCGGATCGTCCTCGGCCAGCGCTCGCAGGACGTCTGCCACGAGATCCCGAGCCGACGCCGCGTCCGCGAGTTCGAGGCACGTCCGCCGCCATCTCTGCGGGGGACGCGGCCCCGACAGGCTCGCCAAGTGCCTTACGAAATCAGCCAGTTCCCGGGTCGGCGAGGTGTTCGCGCGCTCGCGCAGGGGGGTGGCCCAGGGGGCGTACGACGGGATGAGTCCCTCGGGGATGTGCGCCTCGTCCACGCTCGCGAGCAGTGCCCGCAGGCGCTGGGCGAGCGACGCACGCAGGCGCGCCTCGACAGTGGTGTCCATGAGCTCCGTGTGTGCCTGCCGCAGCCAGGGCATGACCGCACGGCGGCCGTCGGCGTCGAGCTGTTCGACAGCGTTCAGCGCCGGCCCCAGCGAACGGGCGAACTGGTAGCCGCTGTCGTATTCGGTGACGCGGAGCAGCATCACCGCGACCTCGTCGGGCGTCCAGCCGCTCACCCGCGAGATCAGGGCCCCGATCTCGGCGTCGTACTGCCACAGGCTCGTGTCGTCGAAGCCGGCGGCCAGCATGAGGCACAGGACCGCGGCCCTGCCCTCCTCGTCCGCGCAGGTCGCGAGCCGCCTGTCGATCTCGGCCCGGGTCGCGGCGCGCGCCGCCTCGCATCGTTGGTGCTGGGGCCCCATGGACTGCCGGAACTCCGTCCGTTGACGTTCCAGGAGGTCGACGAGCCAGCGGACACGGTCGAGTGCGGCGGACCGCATGTCGTCGAGGAAGTCGTTCCTGCAGGATTCGGCCACCAAGGCTTCGTACAGCATGGCGGGATGATGGCAGGAGGGACTGACAATGCGATCAACTCAGGGGATGCTCGCCCCTGTTCGTCGTGGCCAAGCCGCTGGCCGAGGCAGAAGTCCGCGCTGGCCGAGCCGCACACGCCGGTGGAGACGAGGGCCGGACTGGCCCGCGCGGCACTGGCCCTCCTGACGGACCTCGACGCCCCCTGGAACGACGCCCGCTGGAACGCGATCGTGGTACAGGTCCGATCCCTGCGTGCACGCGGCGTGCGGAGCGAGGCCGAGCAGCTGATGGCCGGCCATGGACTGGACGAGGAGGACTTGGACGGGTGGACGGCTGGGGCGACTGATCGTTCACATCAGCCGGCCGTTCGACCGATTGGCCGGGGCTCCGCCCGCGTGAGGAGCATGAAGAGCACCATCCGGCGTCCGGGGTGCGAGGGCGGCGTGGGCGCCGGGTGGGCCTTCGACACGCCGTCCGGCTCACAGACCGTGTTCGTCCATCAGGCGCATCAGGTTCCGTTTGCGTCTGTGGGCGGTGCGCAGGGCGGAGACGTACACGGCGAACTCGTCTTCTGTGCCCAGGCGGCGGTGGCAGTCGCGGATGCTCAGCTGCAGGCCGACGAGCTGCTCGTAGACCGTGTTGCCGGTCTGCTTGGTCAGCGGCTCGGCCAGGCGGAGGTAGACGCCGAGGGCGTCGGCGGGACGGGTGGCCCGTGCCTGGTCGGCCAGGGTGAGCCACTGCCGGTCATGGGCGCCGGTCTGGGCAGCGGCCTGCCAGGCGGCGTCGACGTCCTTGTCGTCGACCAGGGCGTCGACCAGGACGGGGCCGCCGTACCAGCCCTGTTGCCGCCGCTGCGCGTCGGCACGCAGCAGGGCGAGGGCTCCTCCTCGCTCGGCCGGCCAGCAGTCCGCGGCCCGGGCGGCGGCGCGCAGCTGCTGGTAGGCGGCCAGGGTGCGGCGGGCACCGAAGTGGTCACGGCGCACGGCGACGGCGTGCGCTGAGACGGCTGCGCGAGTGGAGCCTGCTCAGATCTGCCGCCGCCGGCGCACCTCGTCGGCCCCGCGCAGGAGTACGTCGTGCCCACTCGAGCTGAACAGGACGATCGCAGGCCTGTACGCCGACGGCCCCGCCCTCGCCGTCGGCACCACGGCCGACGGCGCCGTCGTACAACTCTGCGCCCCGACGACCGCCCCTCGTCTCCGTGGAGGCGCGCCGCGCGTACTGCCGCCGGCACGCGGCCTGCTGGCGTCATCCGCCATGTCCTCCGAGATAGAGCGGGTCGTCGGTGATCTGGTGACGCGGATGGGCGAGGGGTCGGTGGAGGGCTTCCGCACGGCCCTGGCTGCCGTGGGGCGAGCAGCGCGTGCCGGCGGACCCGAGACGCTGACGGCGTCCGTCGAGGCGGTCGCTCCCCTGCTTCCCCGCCTGGGAGGCGTGTTCGCCAAGACGGCGGTCCTGGCCGGCGCGTGTGTGGAGTGGGGCGGCTCCCCGATGGCGCTGGCCCCGGTGCTTCCACAGCGCGCCGCCGAGGCGCTGCGGCTGTGGGCACAGGTCCCCACCGTGTGGCAGACGGCGATGCCCGGTCGGCCGCTGCCGGAGCCCGAGCACACGCCCGCCCCCGTCGGCGCCCGCCTCGCGGAACTCCTGCGCGCGGAAAGGCGCCACAGACGATGAGGCTCAACACCGCCGCACTCGACGCCATGGTCGCGGAGGCGATCGTCGATGCCTACGACGAGTACGAACAACTCGCCGCCCTCCAGGCAGTCATCGAGGACCGCCTCGCCCTCCCGTTCGACACAGTCGTACTCGGCGTCACCGTGACCGTCACCGCCGTCCAGCTCCGGTCCGGCAGCGGCATCGCCGCCCTGTGCGGACGCGGTCGACACCGTCAGGCGATCGGCCTCCTCGACCTACCGGTGCCCGAACCCGCGCCTGACGGGTGGGCCTGGCTGGAGGCCTACCGGCACTGGGCATCCTGAGCCACGTACCCCATGCCTCACCGTCTCTGCGCTACTGCCAGGCACGCACCAGATCTTCAGGCCCCCAGTGGGCCGCAAGCGGCAGACTGCCGGCGACACCGCTGCGGGACACCGCGACCAGCGGGGTGTCAGGCCCGGCGCCGGGCACCGCGAGTACGTCCCGGGCCAGGGCGTCGTATTCGCGCCGGCCGAACTGCTGGGACTCCAGCCACTTGATGGAGCCGACAAAGTGCACCGCGCCCGCCACGGGTTCACGGTCGGTGCCGACCAGGTCGATCTCCGGGTTGTTCTGCCGGTTCCACCAGCCGCCGACAGCCTCTGTCTCCGGCCATCGCTCGTCGGGCAGCAGCCGCAGCAGCGACTCGCGGATGAGCGGCTCGACCGCACGTCCCCGCCAGGTGGTCCAGGACCGCTCGATGCGCTCCAGGGCAAGATCGCCCCGGCCGCGCTCGATGAGCGGGATACCCCGCTGCAGGAAGGCCAGCCAGAAACGGAGATACGGATCGGCGATGCGGTAGCGCTTGTTCTTGGTGTCGGCCTTCACGGACAGCGGCAGGTCGGCCGCCAGAACCCGCTTGGCCTGCAGCGTGTTCAGCAGCGGGGACAGCGTGCCGGATGGCAGGGCACCTGTTCCCCCGGCCTGTGCGGCGATGGTGGAGAAGGTCCGCTCGCCGCTGCCCACCGCCTCCAGCACCGCCCGCGAGTGCGACGCCTCGGGGAACTCCCCCAGCAGCGACAGCTCGCCCGCCACCAGCAGCGGCGACAGCGGATTCGCCACGGCCTCGCGCAGGAAGTCCACCCGGCCCGTCCCGGGCCGCCACGACTGGACGATTTCCGGAAAGCCTCCCGTGATCAGCAGCGCGTCCACCGCGTCCGCCGCGTCCAGCCCGGTCATGGCCTGCACATCGCCCAGGTGCAGCGGTCGTACGGTCATCTTCGCCGCCCGCCCGAAGAACGGGCGGCCATAGGACTGCAGCGCCTCCATCACCGACATGTCGCTGCCGACCAGGATGAGCAGGACCGGCTTGGTGGACAGGTGACGGTCCCACACGGTCTGCAGAGCCCCCTCGAACTCCGCGTCCTGCTCCACCAGCCACGGCACCTCGTCGATCACCGCGATGCTCGGGACGTCGTCCGGAACCGCGACGGCCAGTGAGCGCAGCGCCTGATTCCAATCCGCGGCCTGCAGCCCGGCCACCAGCTCCGCCCCCGGTAGGGCGGACTGGGCGAGCGCCCCGGTGAAGTCCGACCGCTCGGCCACGGCGTTGCGGCCCCGGGTCGCCTGGAAGACCACATACGGAACCCGGGACCGGTCACAGAACTCCTGGACCAGGCGAGACTTCCCCACCCGGCGCCGCCCGGTCATGATCACAGCCTGCCCACGGGTAGCCCCCGTGCCCTCGATCACCAGGCCCAGCTGTCGAGCCAGCAGGTCCAGGTCAGCCGCCCTCCCTTTGAATTCCACAGGCAGCCCCTCTCGATCAAAACACAGTTTCGATATTACGTAGATTGAATCTTACTTAGATGCTAGCTCGCTTCCTGTGCCAGCGTGAACCGGTCGGAAGCATGGACGGGCGCGCCACACCATTTCGCGCTTGGGTAGATGGCCGACATCGGTCCGGCCGGAGAATCCCGCAGGTCACAGCCGGTCCGGCACGACCGGCCCTTGCTTGCGGCTCCTGCCGGGACCCGAACCTGCGGTCAATCGCCGCCGACCTACCGATTCAGCCGGACAACCGTCTCGATCACCAGCTGCCCGCCCCCCACCCAGCGGTCCCCCCTCTGCCCATGTCCCGAGTCCCCCGCCGGGGGCACTCGCCGAAGATCAGCTGAAACCACTCGCTAACCTGGGCGAAGCCGACGTAGCGGAGCGGGAGTCAGTCTCACTGACTCCCGCTCTTTGTCGTTGTTTCGCGCTCGTCGCGATAGACCTGCGACAGACGCCAGGCACGATCGGGGTAAGCCGCGCCCAGCCGGTGCGCTTGGGCCTGTCTCGAAGTCGGGTGTGAGCTTGTGACAAGATCGCGGGGTGCTGCGACTCACCGATTTCATTATCGACTGCCCGGACACGATGAAGCTGGCGGCTTTCTACTCCGAGGTGACGGGCCGTCCGATCAGGGAAGGCAGCTCCGAGGACTGGGCTGGTATCCAGTTCGGCGAGATCGAGCTGGCCTTCATCCGGGTGGACGACTACCGCGCTCCGCAGTGGCCCGACAGCGAGCACCCCAAGCAGTTCCACCTCGACTTCGAAGTGGACGAGATCGAGTCCGAGCAGCGCCGCGTCCTCGCCCTCGGCGCAACGCTGAGGCAGGAATTCATCGGCCCCAACGGCTACGGCTGGCAGGTCTACACCGACCCGTTCGGCCACCCCTTCTGCCTGTGCCGCAACAAGGGCGTCATCTGGACCGACCAGGGCCCGATCTGGCCCAAGCGCGACTAATTGGGCGCTCTGAGACGGGTGCCGCCGGATCGCTATCGGCCGGACTGTACTCGGCCGTCTTTCCATCGTGACAACGCAACCGAACCGCAGTCACAGAACTACCGTGTAGTTATGAGTCGTTGTACGGCCCCGGTCCGGGGCCGTCGGACTGCCAGAGCGGCCGCGGAGTGCCCTGCGTGCAGCGGCCGAAACTACGGATACCCATCGCCCCAGTCCTCCTACCCGCAGACGGACTACACGTCGCGGAGCGGCACCGGGGGCGGCGCGAGCAGTGGGGGCGAGTCCATTAGCGGCAGAACGCGGGCGCCTTGGGTCGCCGAGCACCTCCTCCGTGACTTACACGCCTGCCGAGGTGCGGGCGCTGGCTCCCGTTCGCCGCACTGTCGAGTTCCCACTCCTGCGCTACTGCAACGCGTCGAGCGCGGGGGCGTCTCCGACAAGGAGCTCTCGGAGCTCCTTACACGTGACCTGCTGATTCCTGTCGCGCACGAGACGACCTACGACGATCTCCGGAACGTTAGCCCCTTGCTTGCCTCGAGAAACGGGTTGAACACGGCGGATGATTCGATGGCGGACATTGCCATCAAGATCGCCGAGTTGGTCGCCTTTGAGGACGACCTAACCGCGCCGCCCACACCGCCTAGTACTGGCCCAGCCGCTCGGTAGCCCGCTGAAGGCTCCGCGTCGCCACGTCGAGCAGTCGAATCGCGTCCGGGAGACCGCTCAGATCCGAGGCAGCCTCCCTAAGCAACCCTGGGTTGTCTCCTAGGACAACCCCCAGGGCAAGAAGACGGGTCTTGCCACGCCTATGGAGACTCCACCGACCGCGTGGCCACGCTCGGGACGAATCAGTGAAGAGCGGTCCGGACGGCGCTGTACGCCGCGCCCGGAGGCGTGAGAGGACTCAGCTCTGCGTACTGCCGTCGATGAGCTCGCGGATGACGTCCGCATGGCCGTTGTGTTGGGCGTATTCCCTGATCATGTGCATCATGATGCAACGCACGTCGAGGTCCCCAAATCGGTGGTGCGTGCAAACGTCATCCAGTGAAACCCCGGCGAAGATCTCACGGCTGCGCTCGCAGGCGGCCAGGTAGCGCGCGACGTCCTCAGCCAGTGTCGCGCCGTCGTCCAACAGGAAGTCACCGTCCTTGCGCTTCGGCCAACCGAAGGGCGCGGGTTCCTTGCTCTGCTTGATGACTTTGATGAACCAGACGAACTCGACCTTGGTGAGGTGTCGCACCAATCCGTGCAGGGTGGTGAGGGACGGAACGACACGCCGGGCGGCCTGTTCCTCGGTCAACCCATCGAGCTTCCTCAGCAGCTCGGCGCGATGGTAGTCGAGCCACCCTGCCAAGGCCTCACGTTCAGGCGCGATGGTGCGCAGGTCGACGGGCTTGAGCGGCGAAGCGAAGGTCTGCGGCCCAGAGGCGTCATTCATGGGTGCATTGTCGCAGGCGAGGTCAACGCCCGATCCTGATGGGGACATCCCGCTGTACAGCAGAGAAGCACAGCAACCACAGCAACCGACCATGACCCACAGCAACCCTCAGGAGCCGAACGACTGCCTGTATGACCTCTGTTGACCGATCTCTGCAGAGCTACGGATCAGAAGGTTGTGAGGGGGGTGGGTACGGAGCCATTCGGCCTCCCGGGACCCAGTAGTCCGGGGACCCCTATCCGGCCACCCCCTTGGCCGCCGTGTTCTTCAGCGAGAACATCGAACCGGCTCATCTCTGTCACCGAAGCCAACAGCCCACACCGACAACGCCCTTGTCCTTGTGGTCGGCACCACCGGCAGACGTGCCAGAACCGTGCCAGGTCGGGCGGGAAGCTACGGGGAACACCGGCGCAGTACTTCCGCTGGTGAGGACATCCCGGCGGACGTCACGGCACATCGCCGCCCCTCGCGCTCTCCCGAGGCGCTGCCGTCCCGAGGGAGCCAGGGGTCCCCGCTGCTTGCTCGGGGAGGGCCAGACCTGCTCAGCTTGATCCCCGGCTTGGGGCGTGATGATCTCCGTCTGGGTTGCGGGGAGGACACCCTGTGGTCACCGGCTCTCGCGGTCGCGCAGGTCGTGCTGGGTCCCAGCGACTGCCGGACCCCAGATGGCCGGCACGCGGGCGGCCACAGCCGCAGCGGCTTCCTGAGCCGTGCAGGACGGCTCCATGGAGAACTCCTCCCCTCGGAGATGCACCGCATACCGACCTCCACCGAGCGGATGGATCGCGGAGACGTCTTGCGAGAACGGAAATCCGGTACACCTGCTGAACATCAGCGTGCCGTGGCTGGTGAAGGGAAACAGCGCACGCAGCCTGGGCTCGGCATAGGCCGCCCGGATCATGTCCAGGTCCGTGTACGGGTCCCTTTCCAGATAGCGGCGCCACTTCTCCGCCACGGCGAACTCAGGGCCGCGTTCGTGAGCCAGGGCGAGGGCGCTGAATTCCAGGAAGGGGGCGGCCGTGTGCAACTCGGCCAGGGGGACGCCCTGATGCCAGGCCGCCGCCGCTGTCGCGAGTTCAGCGAGGTCGGATGTGGAGCCGTTGGTGAGATTCACACCCTGCGCCCATACGGCGATGAGGAATACCCGCTGTTCGGATCCGAGGTTCACGTTGAAATGGTCCAGTCGTGGGTTACGGCTCCCCACCCAGGCATAGGTGAGTGCCGAACCGTCACGAGACGACCGGACCTCACCGAGGTCCAGGCCGTTGTCTGTAGCGCACTGGGCAAGCGCGGCAGCGAGACTCCCGGCGGCCGCCAGATCGGGATACAGCTCAGGATCGGGCTGGAGCGGCCGACGAGCGCGACGCGTCTGAGTCATTCGGACATGATGGCTCAATTGTTCTGGAGTGAGTTCGGGGATGCTTCGGGGATGCTCAAGAAGAACGGGCGGGTACGGACCTGAAGGCGACAGGCCGAAGCCCCGAACAGCGTTGGCGCGGGGATCTCGTTCGTCGCTCATGGAGGCGTTCCACCTCGTGGTCGTGCGAGCCCTTTGGCCCCGGGGGCAGGGCCGTTGGGCCCTGTCGGCCTGCTCCTGCCGGTGATGTAATGCAAGTGAAGCCAGGGACTGGCAAAGGAAGACGCGGAGGAGCGGTCTCGCACCGCGCACCGCGCAATCGAGGTCCGCGAGAAGCGGGCGCCGGTCCCTGGCTTCAAGAACGAGCGGCGGCCGCGCGCCCGGCCGAGTGACTCTCCCCCGGCGAGCCACTGCCAAGCCCTGCGCTCGGCAGCTCAATGTGCCCCGGAACGCACGGCTCTTTCCGCCACATCACTCGTATCCCTCGCACCACGCGTGTCCCTCGGTGTCGGTGCCGGTGATGGTGTCGGTGACGGATTCCGTCAGAGCGGCGTACCGGCCCGAATCAACGGTCTTGGCACCCTGGACGGTGTGCCGCAACCCGGTGGTCGAGGGGCCGCTGCGGGCGGGCCGGTTCAGCGGGTGACGGAGGAGTCCTTGGCGGCGGTGAGGGGGATCCGCCACCGCAGGCGGGTGCCGCCCTCGGGGCGGGCTGCCACCTCGAAGGTGCCGCCGAGTTTCTCCGCGCGGCGGCGCAGGTTGGTCAGGCCGCTGCTGCGGGTGACCGCGGGGTCGATGCCGCGGCCGTTGTCGGTGACTTCCAGGAGCAGTTCGTCTCCGGCCCGGACAGTGACCCGGGCGGCGGTGGCGTGGGCGTGGCGGGCGATGTTGGACAGCGCCTCGCGCAGCGCGGCCAGCAGGTGGGCGGCGGTCGTGTCGGGCAGCGCGGCGTCGACGGGGCCGTCGAACTCGACCGCGGGGGCGAAGCCGAGCCGGTCCTGTGCGGTGGCGGTCTCGTCGAGGACCTGGGCGCGGAGACTGGCGGCCTTCTGGGTGGGCTGGCCCAGTTCGAAGATGGTGCCGCGCAACTCCCGGATGGTGGCGTCGAGTTCGTCGATCACCTTGTGGATACGGGCGGACGTGTCGGGGTGGGTGATGCGTGCGGTGATGCTCTGCAGCGCGAGGCCGGCGCCGAAGACCCGCTGGATGACCATGTCGTGCAGGTCGCGGGCGATGCGGTCGCGTTCGGCCATCACTTCGCGGTCCGCGCGTGCGGCGGCCAACTCGGCCTGGGCGGCGAGCTGGTGGGTGATGTTCCGTGCTGCCGTGGTGAAGCCGATCAGGGCGCCGTCGGTGTCACGCATCGGCGAGACGGTGACGGCCACGTCGACTTCGCTGCCGTCGGAGCACAGCCAGCGGCTCTGGTAGGAGTCCGCGTGTCCCTGGGCACGAATCTGCTCCACCACGGCCCGGTAGGCGGCGAAGGCCCCCTCGGGCACGATCGTGTCGATCGACTGGCCGCGAATGTGCTGCTCGGTGTGGCCGAACAGCCGCTCCGCGCCCGGGTTCCAGGTCTGCACGACGTGTGTGACACTCACCGAGATCATGGCGTCGTCGGAGGCGGCCACGATCGCCGCGAGCCGGGCCTCGGCGGCTCGGGCGGCCTCCAACTCGGTGTGCAGGGCGATCAGACCCCGGTTGGTGTCGTCCAGTTCCTGGCTCAGTTCGTCCACCAGCTGTGCGCGGCGCTCCAGCACGGCCAGCCGGTCGGCCCTGCCGGCCGCGCTGTCGGTGTCGCCTGGACTGTCAGCGGCCCGGGAACTGCGCATGTCCCCCACAGCTGACCGCCTTTCGTCTGCTGACGCGAACCACGTTCATCATGCCACGGCGGTGACCTGGCGGACCACGAGCACCGTGGCGTCATCGGTGGGCCGCGCGTACTCCCGCTGGAGCACGGCGGCGATCACCGACGGATGGTGCTCCAACAGGCGCGGATGATCCTGCAGGCTCCAGGCCGAGCGGATCCCGTCGGACACCAGAACGAGGGTCGATCCAGGCTGCCACGGGGTGTGCTGAAGACGGACGGTGGGCAGCGACAGACGGGTACCGATCGTCCCGGGATGATCCAGCAGATGCTCGGACCGGGTGCCGGTGAAGACCCGGCCGCCGATGTTGCCGACGGCGGCGTAGGCGAGTTCGCCCCGCTCGGCGTCGATCAGGCACGCGCCCAGCACGCCGCCCCGGGTCGCGCGCATCGCCTCGTGCGCCTGCCGTACGAACCGGTTCAGGTCGGTGACCCGCTCCCGCTCGAACGCGCCGACCGCGGCCCGCGACGCGAGGGCCGCGCCCGGACCGTGCCCGAGCCCGTCGACGACCAGCGCGGCCAGCGGCCGCCCGCGCACGACCGCCCAGGCATCCCCCGACTCACCGTCTCCGCCCAAGGGGACGTTGACACCACCGAACCGCCACCCGTCGTCCGGACCGGACCGTGCGCTGCCCACCCGCACGTAGACGACCGTGCCGCGCCGCGTGGAGTACCAGTCGAACTCGGCGGCATGGCGCCGTACGACGTTCAGCCCCGCGTTCAGCCCACCCCCGCGCGCCGACGGCAGAGGCGACGTCACGGTCGTGGCCACGCCCGTCATCCCCGGGCCACGGTCGACGGACAGCAACTCGATCCCGTCCCCGGCCCCGCGGACCAGCACATAACCGCCGGGATGCGCGTGCCGGAGCAGATTGGTGCCCAGTTCGGTGGCGACCAACTCGGCCACGCCCGCGCGCAGCCCCGACCGGGCTGCTACCCGGGCGACCGACCGGCGCAGGGCGCCGACGTCCTCCTCGGCCGCGACCGCGTGCCGCTGGTGCTCGCTCTCCCTCAGCACCGTGCCGCCTCCGGCGCGCTCACCGCTGCCACTTCACGATCACCACGGTGGTGCCCGTGGCGGCGTCGGACGTGAGGGTCATCTCGTCCACCAGCCGGCGCGCCCCCGGCAGGCCCAGCCCCATACTGCCCCGCGTGCTGAAGCCGTCGGTCAGCGCCGCGTCGATGTCCTCGATGCCCGGCCCGTCGTCGCTGAAGGTGGCCCGCACCCCCCGGCGGCCGGAGCGGTACACCTGCTCCACGCTGATCCGGCCGCGCCGGCCGGTGGCGTAGTTGAGGATGTTGCGGGCCAGCTCGCTGCCGGCCGTGATCAGCTTCGTGGCGTCCACCAGGTTCAGGCCCACCGACTCGGCTTCGGCGCGCAGCGCCTTGCGCACGCGGATCAGGTCGGCCTCGTGGGCGATGGCGAAGACGTCCGGCTCCCGGTTCGTGGCGGCTTCCGTCGTCACAGCCAGCCCGCACCGGTGTCGTTGCGCCGCAGCCGTTCCAGCAGCGCCAGCCCCTGCTCGGCGTTGAGCGCGGTGTCCAAGTGCCCCATCGGCACGCCCAGTTCCACCAAGGTGATGGCCACCGCCGGCTGGATCCCCACCACGGCCGCCTGCGCCCCCAGCAGCCGCACCATCGCCACGATCCTCGCCAGCACACGCGCGATGAACGTGTCGACGACACTCAGCCGGCTGACGTCGATCAGCATGCCGGACGCGGAGGTGTCCGCGACCTCCCGGGTGAGCTGCTCCTCGATCGCCATCACCGTGGTGTCGTCCAGGTCACCCTGCAACGCCACCAGCAGCGTGTCACCGATCCGCATGACCGGTACGACGTCCTCGGTCACCGCGACCCCCCGGACCTCAGTGCCTGCGCGGCCGTCGCCGCGGTTCCGGCCCGTTCGGCCAGCACCGCGAGGGCCAGCTGGAGTGCGTCCTGCAGGGTGTTGCGGGAGCGCAGCCGCCCCATGTCGATGCCCAGATGCACCATGGACTGAGCGGTCTCCGGCCGTACCCCGCTCATGATGCTCACCGTCCCCATCAACGCCGCCGCCTGCACCGTCTTGAGCAGGTGCTGGGCGACCTGGGTGTCGATGGTGGGCACCCCGCTGATGTCCAGGATGGCCACCTCGGCCTGGGTCCGGGCGATCTTCTCCAGCAGGCCCTCGGTCAGCCGGGTGGCCCGCAGGGTGTCCAGCGTGCCGATGATCGGCAGCGCCAGGACCTTGTCCCACACCTGGATCACGGGTGTGGACAGCTCCAGGATCTCGTCGCGCTGCCGCTGCAGCCGCTGCTCGGTCTCCCGGCGCTCGGTGACATCCCGGATCGCGGCCGCCACCAACTGCCCCTCGGCGGTCTCCAGCGGGCTCAGACTGATCTCCACCGGGAACTCGGTGCCGTCCCGGCGCATCCCGTACAGCTCCAGCCCCGCGCCCATCGGCCGCAGCCGGGGGTCGGCGAGGAAGCCGCTGCGGTGGCCGACATGACGGTCGCGGAACCGGGCCGGCACGAGCACCTCGATCTCCCGGCCGACCAACTCGTCCCGGTCGAAGCCGAACAGCGCCTCCGTGCGCCGGTTGACCAGGACGATCCGCGCGTCCTGCCCCACGATCAGCATGGCGTCGGGGGCCGACTCCAGCAGACCGTGGAAGAGCGACTCGGCCCGCGCGGTCTCCGTGACGTCCTTGAGCGTCTTGACGAAACCGGTCACCGCTCCGTCCTCGCCGTGCACCGGCGTCAACGTGACCTGGGCCAGGAACCGCTCACCGCTCTTGCGGACCCGCCAGCCCTGGAAGGTGCGCCGGCCGTCCTGCCGGGCCGCGTCCAGTTCCCGCCCGACCAGCCCGGCGTCGCGGTCCTCCGGGGTGTGCAGGACCTCCACCGACCGGCCGACCATCTCGTCCGACACGTACCCGGTCATGGTCTGGGCGGTGCCGCTCCAGCGGACCACCTCACCGCCCGGCCCCAGCTTGATGATCGCCTGATCGGTGATCGCGTCCAGCATCACCTCAAGATCGCGCAGGCCCTCCTGCGGATCCTGACCGGCTCCCGGTGACGTCGTCATGCCCGGCCCCGCCCTTCACATCGCTCATCCCCGAACCGGGCCCTCCCCTGGTGGCCCCCTGGCCCCGGCGCGGCCGATGCTATCGCCCTTCAACGGCAACTGATCGGGGCTTCGACACACCCAAGCGATCACCGTCACAGCCGCCGAGTTGCGGTCCACCGCGTGAGGGAGACCGTTGCCCGGCTCGTGGAGGCGGTTCCAGGCCGTCGGCGAGCCCTGATCAGTCAGGCGAGGCCGGACCGCGAGTTCGGACAGTGCAGCGCCTCACTGTGGACGTCGTGCTGCGGCGAAGCCGTCCTCCACGGGCCCGGCCGACGGGCCCATCGCCCCGGCATCCGGCATCCGGCATCCGGCATCCGGCATCCGGCAACCAGTGGCAGACAGGCCTCCCGGCCCGGCAGGTCCGGGGCCGATCAGCCCCTCGACGGGACCAACGGGACCTGGGGCCGCAGTCGTTCGCGGGAGAGGCTGCTGGTGGAGGCGGTACCGATCCCTCGCGGTACCGCCTCCGCCCGGCGCCGCCGGCCGTGCGGCTTCACCTCTCGACACTGGAGGCACACCCCCCATGACCCGCCACGACGACCGCACCGCGACCGCTGTCCCCGCCGAGGCACCGTCGAGCACCGCCATCGCCGTGGACCGGCTGGTGACGAACGGGCTCAAGGCACTGGCCGACTACGAGAGCCTCGACCAGGAGCAGGTCGACCACATCGTGAAGAAGGCGTCGGTCGCCGCTCTGGACCAGCACACCGCGCTGGCCCGCCTCGCGGTCGAGGAGACCGGGCGGGGGGTCTTCGAGGACAAGGCCGCCAAGAACATGTTCGCCTGCGAGCACGTCACGTACAGCATGGGCACGATGAAGACCGTGGGTGTCATCGCCCGCGACGACATCGACGACATGATCGAGGTGGCCGAACCCGTCGGCGTGGTGTGTGCGATCACGCCGGTCACCAACCCGACCTCCACCACGATCTTCAAGGCGTTGATGGCGCTGAAGACCCGCAACCCGGTCGTGTTCGCCTTCCACCCCTCCGCCCAGCGCTGCAGCGCGGAGGCGGCCCGTGTGGTGCGTGACGCGGCCGTCGCCGCCGGGGCGCCCGAGCACTGCGTCCAGTGGATCGAGACACCGTCGGTCGAGGCCACCGGCACCCTCATGCGTCACCCCGGCGTCTCCCTGATCCTGGCGACCGGCGGCAACGCCATGGTCAAGGCCGCCTACTCGGCCGGAAAACCCGCCCTGGGCGTGGGCGCCGGCAACGTTCCCGCCTACGTCCACAAGAGCGCCAAGCTGCGGCGGGCCGTCAACGACCTGGTGCTGTCCAAGTCGTTCGACAACGGCATGATCTGCGCCTCCGAGCAGGCCGTCATCCTGGACGACGAGATCTACGACGCCGCTCTGGCCGAGTTCCGCACCCTGCACGCCCATCAGGCGAGCGCCGAGGAGAAGACCAAGCTGGAGAGGTTCCTGTTCCCCGCGGACAACGCGGCTCACAAGGCGGGGGCCGGATGTGAGCCCAAGGTCAACGCGGCGGCCGTCGGGCAGAGCCCGGCGTGGATCGCCGAGCAGGCCGGCTTCACCGTGCCGGCCGAGACCTCGCTCATCCTGGTCGAAGCCGGGCGGGTCGGCCCCGACGAGCCACTGACCCGGGAGAAGCTCTGCCCGGTCCTCGCCGTGCTGCGGGCCGGCTCCGAGCAGCAGGGCTTCGACCTGGCCGCCGACATGGTCGCCTTCCACGGCCAGGGCCACAGCTCGGTCATCCACACCGAGGACACCGCGTTGGCGCAGGAGTACGGCAAGCGCATAAAGACGGTACGCGTCATCGTCAACGCCCCGTCCTCGCAGGGCGCCATCGGCGGCATCTACAACGGCCTGCTGCCGTCGCTCACCCTGGGCTGCGGCTCCTGGGGCAGCACCTCGGTGTCCAACAACGTCTCCGCCGCCCAGCTGCTCAACGTCAAGCGGGTCTCGATGCGCCGCAACAACCTGCAGTGGTTCAAGGTCCCACCGAAGATCTACTTCGAGCCGCAGTCCATCCGCTACCTCGCCTCCATGCCGGACGTCCACCGCGTCACCGTCGTCACGGACGCGACCATGACCCGCCTCGGCTTCGTCGACCGGGTCGAGCGCGTGCTGCGGCGCCGTCGGGAGCCGGTCACCATCCAGGTCATCGACAACGTCGAGCCCGAGCCGAGCATCGACTCCGTCCGGCGCGGGGCGCGCCTCATGGGCGACTTCCGGCCGGACACCATCATCGCCCTGGGCGGCGGCTCCCCCATGGACGCGGCCAAGGTGATGTGGCTGCTGTACGAGCAGCAGGCCGAGGGCAGGGACGTCGACTTCGCCGACATGCGGCACAAGTTCTCCGACATCCGCAAGCGCGCCTTCCGCTTCCCGGTCCTCGGCAAGCTCGCCCGGCTGGTGTGCGTCCCCACCACGTCGGGCACGGGTGCCGAGGTCACCCCCTTCGCGGTGATCTCCGATCCGGCGACGGGCAAGAAGTACCCGCTGGCCGACTACGCGCTCACTCCCAGCGTCGCCATCATCGACCCGCTGCTGACCACCGAGCTGCCCCGGGCGCTGGCCGCCGACAGCGGCTTCGACGCGCTCACGCACGCCATCGAGGCGTATGTGTCCGTCTACGCCAACGACTTCACCGACGGCCTCGCCCTGCACGCGATCCGGCTGATCTTCGAGAACATCGAGGCGGCGGTCAACGACCGCGCCGGGCGGCCGGACGCGCAGGAGAAGATGCACAACGCCGGCACGATCGCGGGCATGGCCTTCGGCAACGCCTTCCTCGGCATCGTGCACGCCATGTCCCACACCCTCGGCGCCACCTTCCACCTCGCGCACGGCCGCACCAACGCGGTCCTGCTGCCGCACGTCATCCGCTACAACGGCACCGTCCCGACGAAGCTGACCGGCTGGCCCAAGTACGAGAACTACCGGGCCCCGGAGCGCTTCCAGGACATCGCCCGCGCCCTCGGACTGCCCGCCGCCACCCCGGCCGAGGGCGTCGAGTCGCTCGCCGGCGCGGTGGAGCGCCTCCGCGCCGCGGTCGGCATCGAGCCGACGTTCCGGGCCCTCAAGGTCGACGAGCGCGCCTTCCTGGACGCGCTGGCCCAGCAGGCGCTGAACGCCTACGAGGACCAGTGCGCGCCCGCCAACCCGAGGATGCCCATGCTCGACGACATGCAGGAACTCATGCGGGCGGCCTACTACGGCGACGAGGGCGACCGCTCGGACCTCTAGAAGCACCGAACGGCGACCGGGACCCATGGCACCCCGTCAGGTCCGACCGGCCCTCGCTCGCCAGTCCGGCGAGGGCAAGGCTGGACATGTGCCCGAGTCGGCGTCCGGCGCCCTGGGCGAAGGAGTTGATCACCATGACAACCGGTGCTGGAACACCGGACCGTCCGGTCCGGGTGAACGCGGTGCTCGACACCCCGCTGTCCCGGTGGCTGTGGCTGGTGAAGTGGATCCTGGTCATCCCCCACTACGTGGTGTTGTTCTTCCTGTGGATCGCCTTCACGGTGGTCGGCGTGATCGCGTTCTTCAGCATCCTGTTCACCGAGCGCTATCCGCGTCCTCTGTTCGACTTCAACCTGGGCGTACTGCGCTGGAGTTGGCGGGTCGCCTACTACTCCTACGGCGCCCTGGGCACCGACCGCTATCCCCCGTTCAGCCTGGGTGAGGAACCCGACTACCCGGCGCGCCTCGACATCGACTACCCCGAACACCTCTCCCGGGGCCTGGTGTTGGTGAAGTGGTGGCTGCTGGCCATTCCGCAGTACATCGTCATCGGCTTCTTCCTGGGCGGCTGGCACCTCGGCTTGTGGGACGGCGGGCTCGTCGCCGTCCTGTCGGTGATCGCCGCCGTGACCCTGGCCTTCACCGAGAAGTACCCCCGGGACCTGTACGACCTGATCATCGGCCTGAACCGCTGGGTGCTGCGGGTGGCCGCCTACACCGCCCTCATGACGGACGCGTATCCGCCGTTCCGCCTCGACATGGGCGGCACCGAGCCGGGCGCCGCGGAGGTGCCGAAGTGAGGTGAGCGGTGCTGTGGCCGGTCGACCTCTGTGGCGGCTTCGACGGCAACATCCGTCGGCCATGACAGCGGCCGCGACCGTCGCAGGCTTTGGCTGGACGGTGCCAGGGAGACCGACATCCCCCAGTACGCCAAGGACCCGCACGGCACCGCGATCCCCCTCGACGCCCATATCCGCCTCGCCAACCCGCGCACCGCCGCCACCGACACCTCCCGCATCCTGCGCCGGGGTTACAACTACGACCGCGGGATCGACGACGTCGGCAACCTCGACATGGGTCTGGTGTTCTGCTGCTACCAGCAGGACGTCAAGCGGCAGTTCGAGGCCACGCAGACCCGTCTGATCGACGAACCCCTCGTCGACTACATCTCGCCCACCGGCGGCGGCTACTTCTTCGCCCTGCCCGGGGTCCGCGACGGCGAGGACTGGTTCGGCCGCGGACTGCTCACAGCCTGAGCTCACGCCGGTGGCAGCCGGGTGAACACCGGACCACCTTCTTGTGACCCTCTCACCTCTTTCGGGCGAACCCAGCGCGCACAACTCCTCTCTACATGTTGTAGTAGCCGTGAGTGGAGGAGTGGGACATGGACGTCGATATCGCCGCCATCAGGGTTCGATGGCGCGACCTGCCCCCGTCCGTCACCGTCCGCCTCCGGACCGGCGGTGACGCCGGCACCCCGCAGCAGTGGCACCGGGGCATGACGCTGCTCGCCACGATCAGCCTGTTCATCGGCACCCGCGCGGCCTGGACCCGGGCGATGCTCGTCCACCCGCCGGCCGCCGCGGTCATCTCCGTCTGTTACGCCGGGATCCTGGTGTGCGGGGTGCTCGCCCTGGCCGTGCGCGGCCGGCGGGCCCTGGTCCGGGTGGACGCCGCGGTGCTCGTCCTCGCGGTGGCCCTGGTGCTCTGCAGCTTCTGGCTGACCCACATCGGCACCGACGAGGGCGTGCTGACCGAGCAGGCCGCGAGCGAGATCGCGCACGGCCACGCCATCTACGGACAGCCCTGGCCCTGGCTGTTCGGAACCCCGAACTCCGGCCTGACCAAGACGATGTCCGGCGGCGCCGACTACACGTACGGCTATCCACCGCTGACCGCCCTGCTCGCCGCTCCGGTCCACGCCCTCCTGCACACCCCGGCGGCCGCCACCCTGGTCACCACGGGCGCGCTGATCGCCGGAACGATCGCGCTGTGGCTGCTCCTGCCCGCCCCCTGGCGGTCGGCGGCCACCGCCGTGTGCCTCGGCTTCGGCATCCTGCCGGGGTACGCCCGCTCCGGCTACCCGGCGATCGTCGCCCTGGCCCTGCTCGTGCCGGTGGTGGTCCGCTGGCCGGCCACGGGCGCGGGCGGGCGGCTGGGGCGCGGCGGAGTGCTGCGGGCGGTGTGCCTGGGCGCCGCCTGTGCCGCGCAGCAACTGGCGTGGTTCTTCGTCCCGTTCCTGCTGATCGGCCTGTACGCGGTACGGCGCGGCGAACTCGGCGCCCGTCCCGCGGCAGCCGTGCTGGCCCGCTTCACCGGGGTCGCGGCCCTGACGTGGACCGCCGTCAACGTCTACTTCGCCGCCCAGGGCTTCTCCGCCTGGCTGCACGGACTGCTGCTGCCCCTCACCCAGAAGGCGATCCTGCACGGCCAGGGCCTGATGGGCATCTCCTACTACTTCACCGACGGCAGCAGCCGACTCGACTACTACTCCTACGCCGGCCGGCTCCTCTTCGCCGGCCTGCTCGCCGCGACCTTCCTCTTCGTCCGCCGCCTGGGTCCGGCCCTGACCGTCCTGCCCTGGCTGTCCTTCTACCTCGCCACCCGGTCCCAGGACGGCTACTTCCTGATGATGACCCCGCTGTGGCTGGCGGCCGCGGCGACGGTTCCCTCCTCGGCCCTGGCCCATGCCTGGCAGCCCCGCATCACCCGTCTCACCGGCCGCCCCGCCAAGGCCGCCGTGGCCATGGCGCTGCTGACCCCCGCCCTGCTGTGCGCCGCCATCGCCGCCGCGAGCCCGCCGCCCCTGCGCATGGCGCTCACCGCTCACCTCACCGGCCGGTCCCACCCCGCCGTCACCTCCGTCACGGTCCGCGCGACCAACACCACCGGTACCGCCCTCACCCCGCACTTCGCGAGCCGTCTCGGCCAGGGCGCCTCCAACTGGTGGACCATCACCGCGGGTCCCGCCACCCTCGCCCCGCACAGCACCGCCGTGTACGTCGTACGGCCACAGGGCGGCCACCGCGCACTGCCCACCGCCCGGAACGAACGCATGTATCTCATCGCCGTCACCGGAACGCCCATGACCATCAGCACCGCACCCTTCGAAGCCACCGCACCGCGGGGTTCGTGACGCCCGCGGCCCGGCCGTTCCAGCGCCCGCGCAGTTGATGCTCGTCGGCGAAGATCACCACCGGGACTCGGCACCGCGGTCGTCCCCGGCGCCGTCGCGCCGGCTCAGTCCGCGTTGGGCCGGGCGAGGCCGTGGTCGTAGGCGAAGATCACTGCCTGGATGCGGTCGCGGGCGCCGATCTTGGCGAGGACGCGGCCGACGTGGGTCTTGACCGTGGACTCGGAGAGGACGAAGCGGGTGGCGATCTCGCCGTTGGTCAAGCCCTTGCCGACGGCGACGAGGATCTCGCGTTCGCGGTCGGTGAGGGAGGCGAGTGCCGGGTCCTCGGCGGCGTCGCCGCGCCGCGCGGGGACGTACTGGGCGAACTCGTCCAGGAGACGGCGGGTGAGAGCGGGCGCGATGACCGCGTCGCCGGCGGCGACCGCGCGGATGCCGGCCAGGAGCTCCTCGGGGCGCGCGTCCTTGAGGAGGAAGCCGCTGGCGCCGGCCCGGATGGCGGCGTGCACGTACTCGTCGAGGTCGAAGGTGGTGAGCACGAGGATGCGCGAGCGGTCGCCGGCGGCGACGATCCGGCGGGTGGCCTCGATGCCGTCCATGCCGGGCATGCGGACGTCCATCAGGACCACGTCGGGGCGGAGTTCGGCGGCCTTGCGGACGCCCTCGGCGCCGTGCGCGGCCTCCCCCACGACCTCGGTCTCCGGTACGGAGTCCAGCAGCATCCGGAAGCCGTAGCGCTGGAGCGGCTGGTCGTCGACGATGAGCACCGTGGTCACCGGGCACCGCCCTCGGGGGTGAGGTCGAGGACGGCCTCCACGCTCCAACCGCCGCCGGCCGCCGGTCCCGCGCTGACGGTGCCGCCGTACAGGGCCGCTCGTTCCCGCATGCCCACCAGGCCGTGTCCTTCCTCGTTCGGCGGTCCCGGCGGTGCGGCCGGACCGTCGTCCTGGACCCGGATGGTCAGCCGGCTGTCCTCGACGAGGATCGCCAGGCGCACCCGGGTGTCGCTGTCGGCGTGCTTCAGGGTGTTGGTGAGGGCTTCCTGGACGATGCGGTACACCGTCAGCTGTACGCCGCCGTCCAGGGCGTCGACCTCGCCGGAGGTCCGGTAGACCACCTCGAGACCGGCCGCGCGCACCTTGGCGCACAGCGCCTCGACGTCGGCGATGCCGGGCTGCGGGCTGAGTTCGGGCCCGCTCCGGGGCCCGTCCGCCGGCTCGCGCAGCACGCCGAGCATGCGGCGCAGCTCGCCGAGGGCCTGCCGGCCGGTGTCGCCGATGAGATGGAGGGCCTCCTTGCCGCGTTCGGGGGCGATGTCGGTGGCGTAGGCGCCGGCGTCGGCGAGCGTGATGATGACGGACAGGTTGTGGCCGACGATGTCGTGCATCTCGCGGGCGACCCGGGTGCGTTCGGTGGCCGCGGCCAGCCTGCTGCGCTGGTCGCGCTCGATCTCCAGCCGGGCGGCCCGCTCGCGCAGCCCGGCGAGCTGGGCCCGGCGGATGCGGACCATCAGACCGAGCGCGAGGGCGGCGGTCGCCGTGCTGAGCAGGAAGAACAGCGCGTCCCAGACGGACACGGCCGGGGACACGCGTATGGCGACCAGCACCATGGCACCGGCCGTGGCGGCGCAGGCCCACGCCAGCTGCCGTAGCCGCCCGTGCAGGGCCAGGCTGTAGAGGGCGATGAACAGGGCTATGTCCGCGCGCAGTACGGCGTTCAGGGACCACTGCAGGAGGAACACCGCCGTGATGGCGGCGAAGGCCGCCAGGGGTCTGCGTCGCCGCCACAGCAGGGGGAGTACGAGTCCTGCCTGCAGCGCCAGCATGCCCGCGAGGGGCAGTTGGGTGAAGGCGACCCGGAACCGGCGCGGTCCGTCGCCGTCGCTCCCGCCGTGGTGGAGCAGGTCGGGCAGGCAGAACATCAGGAAGACGAGGAGGACGACCGCGGTGTCCAGGACCCACGGACGGGTCCGGTCGGCATGCCGCAGCCGCTGGCCGCCCCGGGACAGGCGGGCGACCAGCGGACCCATTCCGCTGAGGTCATCGGTGGACACGGCGTTCACGGACGTCACGCTGCCATGGTGCAGGGGTCAGACGTCGCTGCGGGTGAGCCGGTACGCCGCGCCCGCCAGCGCCAGTGCCGTCCAGCACAGGAAGACCAGCAGTCCGGCGCCCGGCGAGAGGGTGGTGGAGTCGTGGGTGAGGGCGAACATCGACTCCCCCGCGTTGGACGGCAGATAGGGGCTGATGTTGTCCTGCCAGGAGCTCGGCAGCAGCGAGATCAGGCCCGGGATCAGCATCAGGGTGGCCACCAGCACCGAGATCCCGCCGGCCACCGACCGCAGCAGCGCGCCCAGGGCGGCGCCGATCACACCGACCAGGCCGAGGTAGAGCCCGGCGCCGAGCAGACTCCGCAGCACCCCTGCGTGCGAAAGGCTCATGGCGGCAGGCGTGCCCGAGACGATCCCGCTGCCGATCAGGAAGGCGACGAACGCACCGACGGTCCCCACCACCAGCGCGACCAGCCCGAACACGGCGGCCTTGGACCACAGCACGGGAAGCCTGCGGGGCACCGCCGCGAGGGTGGAGCGGATCATGCCGGTCGAGTACTCGCCCGCCGTGACCAGCACGCCGAGCACGCCCAGGGCCAGCTGGGCGAAGTTCGTACCGAAGAGGGAGAGGCTGACGGCCGTGGACGAGGCGAAGTCCCGGTCCATGTGGCCGGAGTTGATGCCGGACTTGTAGCGGCTGGCGGCGATGAGGCCGAAGGCGACGAGGAACAGCAGCCCCAGCCCCAGGGTGATCCAGGTCGAGCGCAGGGACCACAACTTGGCCCACTCCGAGGCGAGCACACGCCGTCCCGTGACCCGGTATGCGGGCCGGGCGGGGGCGGTCCTGGGTTCCTCGGCGGTTGCGGTGAGGGTGCTCATGCGGGCCTCTCGAGGGTCTCGATCCCGGTCGTGGAGCCGTGGTACTCCACGGCGTCCCTGGTCAGGTCCATGAACGCCTCTTCCAACGACACGGTCCGCGTGCTCAGTTCGAACAGCGCGATCCCGTGCTCGGCCGCCGTCAGCCCGATCTCCCGGGCACTCAGGCCGGTCACCTGCAGCTCCTCGGAGCCGATGCGGCCGGTGACGTCGACGCCGGGGCCGGCCAGTACGTCCCTCAGACGCGCAGGGTCCTGGGTCGCCACGTTGACCGTGTCACCGCCGGCCTCGCGGATGAGCTCTCCCACGGTGGTGTCGGCGAGCAGCCGCCCGCGGCCCACGACGATCAGATGGTCCGCCACCAGGGCCATCTCGGTCATGAGATGCGAGGAGACGAACACGGTCCGCCCCTCCTCGGCGAGGGTCTTGAGCAGATTCCGGATCCAGAGCACGCCCTCCGGGTCCAGCCCGTTGACCGGCTCGTCCAGCATCACCGTCTGCGGATCGCCGAGCAGCGCCGCGGCGATGCCGAGCCGCTGGCCCATGCCGAGGGAGAAGGCGCCGGCCCGCTTCCGCGCCACGCTGCCCAGCCCGGCCAGCTCGATGACCTCGTCGACCCGGCGGCGCGGGATGCCGTGGGTCAGTGCGAGGGCCCTGAGGTGGTTGTAGGCCGAGCGGCCCGGGTGGATGGACTTCGCCTCCAGCAGGGCGCCGACCTCCTGGAGCGGGGCCTGGTGGCGGGCGTAGTGGTGGCCGTTCACGGTGACGGTGCCGCTGGTGGGAGCGTCGAGGCCGACGATCATGCGCATCGTCGTGGACTTGCCCGCGCCGTTGGGCCCCAGAAAGCCGGTGACGGTACCCGGCTTCACGACGAACTCCAGCCCGTCCACGGCCGTCTTCTCGCCGTACCTCTTGGTCAACTGCCGTGCGTCGATCATGCGCGCCCTTCCTGTCGGCCTCCGGCGCCCCTCACTTCCGACGCCACACCGGCAACGCTACGAGCGGAGTCGGCCGATGCCGTGGTACCGAGAGGCTGAAGTGGGGCGGGGGTGTAGTACCGGGGTACTACGGGGCTGGGAGCGGGGCCTTTCGTGATCGGCCGAATGGTGAACACGGCCGCGGCAGGCGTCCGGCCGTGGCACGGGGCGGCCCGCCCACGCCACGCCCAGCACCCCGCACCCTCGACACCCCGGGCCCGCACCCTCGGCTACCAGCGCCGCCTTCCCTGCCGGTCGCCTCCATGATGATCGTGACCGCAGCAGGCCTCCGGCCGCGACGCAGGTCGGTCCGCCACGCCGGCACGCGGCGCGCCGGCGGCCGGCTCAGCCTGCCCCGCCCGCTCGGTGCCCGGCGCTCCCGTGTCCTTCGCGCACTGTGCCCGTTCCGCGCTCTCGACCAGGCTTTCGCTGTCCGAGGCGGCGTTGGCGAGGCTGGCGCAGCACAGGGTGAGGAGGAGGGCACCGGCCACGAAGGGGAGGGTGCGGCGTGGGGGTGGCGGGGCGAGCAGGGCCTGTACCCGCTGGGGCACCGCCCCGCCGGTCGCGGCGAGGGTGGCGGGGCGGGCGGCGCCCGCGGAGGCGAGGGCCGCGCGGCCGACGGCGCGGGCGACGACCGTACGGCTGCCGATGCGGGCCGCGGCCTCCTCGTCGGCCCAGCGCTCCAGGACGAACCCGCCCGCCTCGGCCAGCGGTCGCAGCAGCGGGTTGACGGCCGCGGCAAGCCGCCACACGGTCTGGAAGAGGTGGTGGCGGCCTCGTAGATGGGCCCGTTCGTGGGCGAGGAGCGCCTCGCGTTCGCCGTCGCTCAGGCAGCGCAGCATCCCCCTCGACACCACGATCCGACCGGGCGCGCCGGGCAGCGCGAACGCCTGCGGGGCCTCGTCGTCGAGGACGGCCAGTTCGGTGTCCCCGGGCACCCGGCCGCACTCCCGCCGAGCCCACAGGACATGGCGGACCTGCCGTACGGCCGCCACGCCCAGCGCGCCGAGCCCCGCCGTCAGAGCCAGGGCGCTGACGGCCGCGACGGCCAGCGAGACCGGGTCCTGTGTCCGCAGCGCGGCCACCGACCAGTGGCCCTCCTCCGCGACCTCGGGGAGCTGCGCGAACCCGGTGAACGCCAGCAGGGCCAGTGCGCCCAGCCAGCCGGTCGCCGTCACGAGCGCCGCGCACGCCAGGAACCAGGCCGCGGGCCGCGGTGCCGGCCGCCGGGCCGCCCGGGGCGCGAGCACAGCGAGGACCACGGTGACCAGGAGCGGGACGTAGACGCTGATCCTCACCGGCTCACTGCCCGTCGTCCCCGCGCCCTGCGTCCTGCTCGCCCAGCAGTCGCTGCAGCAACTGCTCGTCCTCCTGCGAGAGTTCGGACACGAAGCGGGCGAGCACCGCCTCCCGGTCCGCGCCGCGCTCCAGCAGGCTGTGCATCCGTACGGCGGTCTCGGACGCCTCGTCCCGGACGGGCGCGTAGGCGTAGCCGCGGCCCGCGGGGTGCCGTACGAGCATGCCCTTGTCGTACAGGCGGGACAGGATCGTCAGCACGGTCGTGTAGGCGAGGTCCCCGGGCAGCCGTTCCTGGACCCGCCGTGCGGTCAGCGGCTCGTCCGCGGCCCACAGCGCGGCGAGGACGCCGCTCTCCAGCTCCCCGCGCGCCCTCCGGCCGCCCGCCCCACCGCTTTCGTCGCTCTTCCGCATCCGGTCGCGCACCGTTCACCAGCCTTCCCGCTCGGCACCCCAGCCTACCGGCGGACCTACTACATCTTGTACGAGGATAGCTACTACATGTTGTAGAGTTCGGCCGCCCACTCCACCCGCGGAGGAACGAGCCCCCATGCCCCACCTCGGAAGTTCGGTGCATCTGCGTGCCCTGGCGGCCGCGACTCTGCGCCCCGAGCCACTGCCGCCCGCCACGGCACGGGCCGAACGCGTCGCGATCGTCTCGGCGAGCATCGGCGCAGGACACGACGGTGCCGCCGCCGAGCTGGACCGCCGGCTCACGGCGCGCGGGCTCACCGTCGACCGGTTCGATCTGCTGGACCTGCTGCCGGCCCGGCTCGGACCGCTGGTCCGGGACGGCTACCACCGGATGCTGGTCCGGGCGCCCTGGGCGTACCAGCGGGTCTACCGCAGCACCGAACGCGCGGGCGGGGGCGGGCCGTTGGCGAGGGCGCTGCTGCGCACGGCCGAGGACCGGATGCTGCACGCGCTGCGCCCCGGCACCGGCGCGGTGGTCTCCACCTACCCCGGGGCCAGCCGGGTTCTGGGCGGCCTACGGATGCGGGGACGGCTGACGGCGCCCGTCCTCACCTACCTCACCGACTTCTCCGTACACCCGCTGTGGGTGGCGGACGGCGTGGACGTGCACCTCGCGGCCCACACCGTGCCCGCAGGCCAAGCGCGTGCCGCCGGGGCCAGGGACGTCCGGGTGTGCGGTCCGGTGGTGGATCCGCGGTTCCGTCCGGGCGACGCGAGGGAACGTGCTGCGGCCCGCACCCGCTTCGGCCTCCCCGAGCATGCTCCGCTGGCGCTGCTGGTCGCCGGTTCCTGGGGCGTCGGGCCGGTCCGTCAGGTCGCCCGGGAGCTGCGGGAGAGCGGGGCCGCCGTGCCCGTGGTCGTCTGCGGCCGCAACGGGACGCTGGCCGGGCAACTGCGCGCCGACGGCATCGAGCACACGTACGGCTGGGTCGACGACATGCCCGGCCTGATGCACGCCGCGGACGTCCTGGTCCAGAACGCGGGCGGGCTCAGCTCCCTGGAGGCCTTCGCCACCGGCCTCCCCGTCGCGAGCTACCGCTGCATACCGGGCCACGGCCTGACCAACGCCGCCGCCCTCGACGAGGCCGGCACAGCGATCTGGATCCGCGACCCGGCCCAGCTGAAGCCGGTGCTCTGCGACCTGATCGACGGCCCGCTTCGCTTGCGCCAACGCACGGCAGGGCTCGCCCTGTTCGCCACGGGGGCCGACGCGGGACCCGCCAGGGAGATAGCACACGTACAGCGGGTGGGGCTGGCACCGCTCCCTCACCGCGGGCCCGACAGCAAACCCATCACGGAGATCCCACGGGCGCACCACCCGGAGCCGCCACCACTCCCCCACCCCCGACCCGACAGCGAACCCGTCACAGACGCAACGCGGGTCC
>NZ_JBSFHA010000115.1:0-31908 GCF_053596855.1 Streptomyces sp. NPDC001617 | reverse complement strand
CGTGAAACACCGCCCCCACAGGTCTGCTGCACGTGTTACTTGACTTCCTTCAGGCAAAGCACGACGTCGTGGCTGTCGCCGGTCTGGTAGTAGGAGATCGTCGCTTCCTTGACGGACTCGCACTTGCTGTCGTCGCTGGTGTTGTCGAACTTCTGGACAACCTTGAACTGCGCGTCGCTCGAGGAGCAGTCGACGGTCTTCAGGTCGGGCTTGGTCTGAGTGCCTTCGTTGTGCATGCAGCTGCCCACGGCGGTCGTCTCCGCGTCGGTCTTCCCCAGGTACCACTTGCCGACCGCGACGAGTATCGCGACGACTATGAAGGCGAGGATCCGCACCACCTTCTTGTTGACCCGTCTGCCCGGGGACGACGGCGGAACCGGCGCGTAGGGAGCGGTGCCCTGGGGCGGGTACGGGGCGGGCGGCTGCGGCTGGCCGTAAGCCTGCGGGGCCTGCGGCTGCTGACCCTGTGCGAACGGGTTCTGACCCTGGGGCGGAGTGGTCACTTGGGGATCCCCCTAGAAGAGTTGGTGAGCGGCGCACATAAGAGGCGCGTAAGACGCAGGTAAGTTACCGGTCTCCACTGACACTCCTGGAACGCAGAGGGACTCTGTGGCCTTCATGTGACACTTATCGGCGTTCAAAGCGGGCCATAGCCGTAGCAACCCCCCCGTAGACAACGGCGACCGACACGACCAGCGTTACCGAGCGGCCGTCCGGCGGCAGCATCAGGGCGGCCACCGCGGCGGCGCCGACGAAGGCGACGTTGAACAGGACGTCGTAGACCGAGAAGATCCGCCCGCGGAAGCCGTCGTCCACGGAGGACTGCACCACCGTGTCGGTCGCGATCTTCGCGCCCTGGGTGGTCAGCCCCAGGACGAACGTCGCGGCCAGCATGGGGCCGGTGGCGAACGGGAGACCGAGGGCGGGTTCCAGGACCGCGGCCACCCCGGCGCAGGCGACGATCCAGCGGCCCGGACCGAGCCGGCCCGCGGCCCACGGCGTCACCACGGCCGCCACGAAGAAACCGGCGGCGGATGTTCCCAACGCCAGCCCCAGCAGCCGCAGTCCCTCCTTCGTGGTCGAGGAGAAGGCGTACCGGCAGAGCATCAGCAGCATCACCAGCAGAGCGCCGTAGCAGAACCGCATCAGCGTCATCGTGACGAGCGCCCAGGCGGCCTCCCGGCGTGGCGGTGCAGCCAGATGTCGTACGGCTGCCGCCAGATCACGCGCTGTGCCGGCGAGCGCCGTGGGCAGGCGGGGCTGGACCAACTCGGGGTCCGGGCCCAGCTGTTCGCGCCCCAGGCGAAGGGATGCGAGCCCCGCGCACAGGTACAGAAGGGCGCCCAGCAGTACGACGGCGGCGTCGGAGTCCGCCACCACCAGCCGTACGACGAAGGCGAGGCCGCCGCCCGCGGTCGCGGCGAGCGTACCGGCGGTCGGGGAAAGGGAGTTGGCCATCACGAGGCGCTCGGCGTCGACCACGCGCGGGAGTGCGGCGGACAGGCCCGCGAGGACGAAGCGGTTGACGGCGGTGACGCTCAGCGCGGAGACGTAGAAGAGCCAGTCCGGGACGTGACTGAGGATCAGGAGGGCCGTCGCGGACGCCATCAGGGCGCGCAGGAGGTTGCCGTAGAGGAAGACCTGGCGCCGCCGCCAGCGGTCCAGGAGGACGCCGGCGAAGGGGCCCACGAGGGAGTACGGAAGGAGCAGGACCGCCATGGCGGAGGCGATCGCGGCCGCGGAGGTCTGTTTCTCCGGCGAGAAGACGACGTAGGCGGCGAGCGCGACCTGGTAGACGCCGTCGGCGCCCTGGGAGAGCAGTCGTACGGCGAGCAGGCGTCGGAAGTTCCTGAAGCGCAGGAGGACGCGCAGGTCACGAACGACGGCCATGGGCACAGCCTCACATACGGGGAGGGTCCCCGGGCGGACAACCCGGGGACCCTCAGAGCCCTGGCAGGAGCGTTTTCAGTGCGGTGCGGCGCTGCTCCAGCGCGCACCGTTGTGTCGTGCTAGCGCTCGACCTCTCCCTTGATGAACTTCTCGACGTTCTCGCGGGCCTCGTCGTCGAAGTACTGGACCGGCGGGGACTTCATGAAGTAGCTGGAGGCCGACAGGATCGGGCCGCCGATGCCGCGGTCCTTGGCGATCTTCGCGGCGCGCAGGGCGTCGATGATGACGCCGGCCGAGTTCGGGGAGTCCCAGACCTCGAGCTTGTACTCCAGGTTCAGCGGGACGTCACCGAAGGCACGGCCCTCGAGACGGACGTAGGCCCACTTGCGGTCGTCGAGCCAGGCGACGTAGTCGGACGGGCCGATGTGGACGTTCTTCTCGCCGAGGTCCCGGTCGGGGATCTGGGAGGTGACGGCCTGCGTCTTGGAGATCTTCTTGGACTCGAGGCGGTCTCGCTCCAGCATGTTCTTGAAGTCCATGTTGCCGCCGACGTTCAGCTGCATCGTGCGGTCCAGGACGACACCGCGGTCCTCGAACAGCTTCGCCATGACGCGGTGCGTGATGGTGGCGCCGACCTGGGACTTGATGTCGTCACCGACGATCGGGACGCCCGCCTCGGTGAACTTGTCCGCCCACTCCTTGGTGCCGGCGATGAACACCGGAAGGGCGTTGACGAAGGCGACCTTGGCGTCGATGGCGCACTGGGCGTAGAACTTCGCCGCGTCCTCGGAACCCACCGGCAGGTAGCAGACGAGCACGTCGACCTGCTTGTCCTTGAGGACCTGGACGACGTCGACCGGGGCCTCGGCGGACTCCTCGATGGTCTCGCGGTAGTACTTGCCGAGGCCGTCGAGGGTGTGGCCGCGCTGGACCGTGACGCCGGTGTTCGGCACGTCGGCGATCTTGATGGTGTTGTTCTCGGAGGCGCCGATGGCGTCCGCGAGGTCGAGGCCGACCTTCTTGGCGTCGACGTCGAACGCGGCGACGAACTCCACATCGCGCACGTGGTAGTCACCGAACTGCACATGCATCAGGCCGGGGACCTTGGACGCCGGATCGGCGTCCTTGTAGTACTCGACTCCCTGCACCAGCGACGCGGCGCAGTTGCCCACGCCGACGACGGCTACGCGAACCGAACCCATTCCGGTTGCTCCCTGTGTGTACGAGTGAGGCCCCGACTGGGCTCTCACGTGGCGGTGTCGTCGGGCGTATCCGGCCCGGGGGTGTCCCCGGGCCGGGGCAGGACGCCCGGCGCTCCATTGGTGGTGTCGTGCTGAGCGGGCTCCCCGGAGGTGGGACCACGAAGGTCCCGTCCGGCCCGCTCGCTCTCGATGAGCTCGTTCAGCCAGCGCACTTCGCGCTCCACGGACTCCATCCCGTGGCGCTGGAGCTCAAGCGTGTAGTCGTCGAGTCGCTCCCGGGTGCGTGCGAAGGAGGTGCGCATCTTGTCGAGGCGTTCCTCCAGCCGGCTGCGGCGGCCTTCCAGCACGCGCACGCGTACATCGCGGGACGTCTGCCCGAAGAAGGCGAAACGGGCGGCGAAGTGTTCGTCCTCGTACGCGTCCGGGCCGGTCTGCGAGAGCAGCTCCTCGAAGTGCTCCTTGCCCTCCGCCGTCAACCTGTAGACGATCTTGGCGCGACGCCCTGCGAGTGGTGCGGCGAGGGCGTCCTCAGGAGCGTTCCCCGACTCCTCGATCAACCAGCCGCTCGCGACCAGCGTCTTGAGGCAGGGATACAGCGTTCCGTAGCTGAAGGCGCGGAACACACCCAGTGACGTGTTCAGCCGCTTGCGCAGCTCGTAGCCGTGCATCGGGGACTCGCGGAGCAGGCCCAGAACGGCGAACTCGAGGATTCCGGACCGCCGGCTCATCCCCTCGCCTCCTCGCCTTTATCTCGCTCCGATGTATCGACTCGATACATCAAGACGATAGAACGGCCTTCCGGGTGCGACAAGTGGGGAGACGGTGAACGGGATCACATCACTTATTCATCCGAGGCAAGTTGCCTGATTTGGGGTGAACTTCGGGGCTCGGTGTGTTTTGACGGTGCGTAGTCTGTGCGCCATGCACACCACCGGGGACCGAGTGACGCAGGGGGGCGTCGTGGGCCCGGGTACCGTACGGATGAATGCACGATCGACCACATCCGTACTTCGGGGGGACCGGAAACCAGCCGCCGTTTCCAGGCGCGCAAGGGTGCGCCTGCCCGAGGAGTAGTCGTTCGATGAGCGAGCACCGTCGCAAACCGCCGCAGCCGCAGGAAGGCGGACGTGCCGCGGCCCGACGCGGCCAGTCCGGCTCGTCCTCCGGCCGCCGCGCGGCACCGCGGGGCGCCACCGGGTCCCCGGCCGATTACGGGTTCGGCCAGCCGGCCGACGAGGACCGGCCGTACGGCGGCCGTGCCGAGGCCCGCCGCGCGGCTCAGAGAAGCAGTGGAGGCAGCCGTCGCAGAGCGCCCGAGCCCGCCCGCGGAGGTCGACGCGGCGCGCCCGGCGGTCCGGCGGGCCCCGGTCGGGGCAGGGGGCGCTCGGCCCCTCCCGGCAAGAAGCGGTTCATTGACTATCCGCGCGCGGGCAAGTACGGCGCTGCGCGCTGGCTGCCTTCGTGGAAGCTGGTGACCGGCCTCTTCATCGGGTTCTTCGGCAGCATGGTGGCCGTCGCGGGTATCGCCTACGCCATGGTGGGCGTGCCGGACCTCGCGAAGACCGCCACGGCACAGAACAACGTCTTCTACTGGTCCAACAGGACCGAGATGGTCGCCACGGGCGGTGAGACGAACCGTCAGATCGTCAACCTCTCGCAGATCCCCAAGGAGATGCAGTACGCCGTCATCTCGCAGGAGAACAAGACCTTCGAGACCGACAGCGGCATCGACCCGAAGGGCATCGCCCGAGCCCTGTTCAACATGGCCAGAGGTGGTCAGACGCAGGGCGGTTCCACCATCACCCAGCAGTTCGTGAAGAACGCGATGCTGGACGACCAGTCCCAGACCATCTCACGGAAGTTCAAGGAGATCTTCGTCTCGATCAAGGTGGGTTCCACCATGAAGAAGGACGAGATCATGCAGGGCTACCTGAACTCCGCGTACTACGGGCGCGGTGCGTACGGCATCCAGGCGGCCGCGCGCGCGTACTTCGGAGTGGATGCCGTCGACTTGAATCCGGGCCAGTGCGCCTTCCTGGCGGCGATGCTCAAGGGCGCCACGTACTACGACCCGGCGGGTGCGCAGTCCATCGACTCGTCGGCCACCCCGGAGGCCAACACAAAGCGTGCTCTGGCTCAGATGCAGAACACGCTCGACAAGATGGTCGCGTACGGCCACCTGGACGCCGCGACGCGGGCGAAGTACACCACGCTCCCCAAGTGGCAGAACCCGAGGTCCAACAGCGACCTCAGGGGCCAGACCGGCTACCTGGTGGACCTCGCCAAGGCGTACCTGATCAACAACAAGATCCTCACCGCCGACCAGTTGCAGCAGGGCGGCTACTCGATCTACACGACCTTCGACAAGAAGAAGGTCAACGCGCTCGAGAAGTCGGTCGAGAACGTCCAGAAAGCCAACATCAAGCCCAAGCAGCGCCCCAAGACGGACACCCACGTCCAGTTCGGCGGCGCTTCCGTGGACCCGACGACCGGGGCCATCAAGGCCATCTACGGCGGTGAGGACGCCACCAAGCACTTCACCAACAACGCGGACGTGACTGGCGCCCAGGTCGGCTCGACCTTCAAGCCGTTCGTGCTCGCGGCGGCGATGCAGTGGGGTGTACGCGACCCCTCCGGCGGGAGCGAGCAGCCGCAGGACGAGCGCAAGCAGGTGTCCCCGAAGAGCCTGTACAGCGGCAAGAACAAGCTGAAGATCAAGGAGTACGACGGAACGGTCTGGAAGAACGAGAAGGGCGAGGAGTGGCTGCAGACCAACGACGGCAACGAGTCGTACGGCAATCCGCCGAACTATGACATCGACCTGCGTGAGGCGATGCGGGAGTCGGTGAACTCCGCCTACGTGCAGCTCGGCATGAACGTCGGTCTGAACAAGGTGAAGGACGCCGCCGTGGCTGCTGGTCTCAAGGAGGACAGCCTGGCCGGCACCAACTACCCGTCCTTCTCCATCGGTATCTCCGACCCGAGCGCCATCCGTATGGCGGGGGCCTACGCCACCTTCGCGGCCAGTGGCCAGCAGCGTGACCCGTACTCCGTGCAGACCGTCACGAGCAAGGACGGCACGATCTTCACGCACAAGGACAAGACCACCGAGGCGTTCACTCCGAAGGTCGCCGACAACGTCACCGACGTGCTGAGGACCGTGGTCGAGAAGGGCACGGGTACCAATGCCCAGCTGCCCGGACGTGAGGTGGCCGGAAAGACCGGTACCACCGACGGCAACAAGTCCGCCTGGTTCGTGGGCTACACCCCGCAGCTGGCGACGTCGATCACGATGTTCCGGTACGACGACGACGAGACCAAGAAGAACCGCACCTTCCTGAAGATGTACGGAACGGGCGGTCAGGAGAAGATCCACGGTGCCTCGTTCCCGGCCGAGATCTGGCACGACTACATGGCGGAGGCGCTGAAGGGCCAGCCGGCGAAGGACTTCCCGACGCCGCAGCCCATCGGTGAGGTCGTCAACGACGTGCCGAGTCCGACGCCGACCCCGACGCCCAGTGAGACGCTGACGAGTCCGACGCCCAGTCCGACGCCCAGCGAGACGCTGACCAGCCCGACGCCCACAGCGACCGAGTCCTGCCGGTTCAGCTGGCAGTGCACCGACACCGGTGGCACGGACACAGGAGGGACGGACGGAGGCGTGACCTCGACTCCGACGGCCACCGATACGTCAGGCACCGGCAACAGCAGAGGCAATGGCAACGGAGGACTCTTCGGAGGTTCCAGCGGTTAGCCGCCAAAGCTCCCGGCACGGGTGTTTCACGTGAAACACGCATATGTTTCACGTGAAACAGGGGCCGCCGCACCTGAGAGGGTGAGGCGGCCCTCGGCGTATTCCTAGGCATGTACGGCAGGATGTGCCCCATGCCCAGCGCAGAATCGACGCAAGCGAGCGTGCACGAGCAGGACCCGGTGCGTCCGACCAAGGAGGATCCGGTCGCACGGTCCGGCAGCGAGCTGATCGGCGGCCCCCTCGGGTGGCGCGCCCTGACCGGGACGTCCTGGTGGACTCCCGTCCGGGTCGTCGCCCTCGTCGCGATCGGCATGTTCGCCCTCGGGATGATCCAGAAGGCCCCGTGCTACAACAGCGCCTGGTTCTTCGGCGCCAGCTCGCAGTACACGAAGGCCTGCTACTCCGACATCCCGCACCTCTACCAGGGACGCGGTTTCGCCGACGGGCTCGTGCCTTACTTCGACAAGCTCTCCGGCGACATGCCGTACCTCGAATACCCGGTGCTCACCGGTGTGTTCATGGAGGTGGCCGCCTGGCTCACGCCGGGCAGCGGCAGCATCCAGGACCAGGAACAGTGGTACTGGATGGTCAACGCCGGAATGCTGATGGTGTGCGCGGTCGTCATCGCGGTCTGCGTGGCCCGTACGCACGCCCGCCGACCCTGGGACGGTCTGCTGGTCGCCCTGGCGCCCGCCTTCGCGCTGACCGCCACCATCAACTGGGACCTGCTGGCGGTCGCTCTGACGGCCGCGGCGATGCTGATGTGGGCCCGGAGCCGTCCCCTCGCCTTCGGCGTCCTCCTGGGGCTCGCCACGGCTGCCAAGCTCTATCCCGTGTTCCTGCTGGGCCCGCTGTTCCTGCTGTGCTGGCGCGCGGGCAAATGGCGGGACTTCGGCAGAGCACTGGCAGGAGCGGTCGTCTCCTGGCTCGTCGTGAACCTGCCGGTGATGTTCTTCGCCTGGGACGGCTGGGTGCAGTTCTACAAGTTCAGCCACGACCGGGGCGTGGACTTCGGCTCCTTCTGGCTGATCATGGCCCAGAACACGACGAACCCGCTGACCACCGACACGGTCAACAACCTGGCCACGGCCCTGGTGGTGTTGTGCTCTGTGGGCATCGCGGTGCTCACGATGACCGCCCCCCGCCGCCCGCGCTTCGCCCAGCTCGCGTTCCTGATCGTCGCGGCGTTCATCCTCACCAACAAGGTGTACTCGCCGCAGTACGTCCTGTGGCTGGTGCCGCTCGCGGTGCTGGCTCGGCCCAAGTGGCGGGACTTCCTGATCTGGCAGGCCAGCGAGGTCGCGTACTTCCTGGGCATCTGGATGTACCTCGCGTACACGACCAGCGGTGACGCCCACAAGGGACTGCCGCAGGACGGCTACCACTGGGCGATCGGTGTACACCTGCTGGGGACGCTGTACCTGTGCGTCATGGTCGTGCGCGACATCCTCATGCCGGACCGGGACCCGGTGCGCAGGGCGGGCGACGACGACCCCTCTGGAGGCGTGCTGGACGGCGCGGAAGACGTCTTCGTCGTCGGCGCCGCCGCCCATCCGCCGCGTCACGCGGCCCACTTCGAGGGACCTCAGGTGGAGTGGGGCAACAGCGGAACGTCATCCTCCACGGACGGTTCGCTCTGAGCGAACACCCCTGAGAGACCCGCGCAATCGGCCGGAAGGCTCACGCAGAAGGCCGTACACGCATATCCGTGTACGGCCTTTTCGCTGTCTGCCCGGTCGCTCAGCGGTCGACGATCCGGTCGAACTGCGTGGTGGTGTGCCGCAGATGGGCCACCAGCTCCTCGCCCACCTTCGGCTCCGGTGCGTCCGCCGGCACGAACAGGATCGAGACCTGCATGTGCGGCGGCTCCGCGAACCAGCGCTGCTTCCCGCCCCAGACGAACGGAGAAAGGTTCCGGTTGACCGTGGCGAGGCCGGCCCGGGCGACGCCCTTGGCACGCGGCATGACGCCGTGCAGCGCCTTCGGGGCCTCCAGGCCCACACCGTGCGAGGTGCCGCCCGCCACGACCACCAGGAAGCCGTCCGAGGCCGCCTTCTGCTGGCGGTACCCGAAGCGGTCCCCCTTGGCGACACGCGTGACGTCCAGGACCGCCCCGCGGTACTCGGTGGCCTCGTGGTCCCCCAGCCACAGCCGGGTGCCGATGCGGGCGCGGAAGCGGGTCTGGGGGAACTGCTGCTGGAGCCGGTGGAGTTCGTCGGCCTTGAGGTGGCTGACGAACATCGTGTGCAGCGGCAGCCGGGCCGCTCGCAGGTGGTCCATCCAGCCGATGACCTCCTCGACGGCGTCCGAGCCGTCCGTGCGGTCCAGCGGCAGATGGATGGCGAAGCCCTCGAGGCGCACGTTCTCTATGGCGGCGTGCAGCTGCGGGAGGTCCTGGGCGCTGATGCCGTGCCGCTTCATCGAGGACATCACCTCGATGACCACCCGGGCTCCCACGAGGCCGTACACGCCGTCGATGGACGACACCGAGCGGATGACCCGGTCGGGCAGCGGGACGGGCTCCTCGCCACGGCGGTACGGCGTCAGCACCAGCAGGTCACCGCCGAAGAAGTCCTTGATGCGCGCGGCCTCGTAGGTCGTGCCGACGGCGAGGATGTCGGAGCCCAGCCGTGTGGCCTCCTCCGCCAGCCGCTCGTGCCCGAAGCCATAGCCGTTGCCCTTGCAGACCGGGACGAGCCCCGGGAACTGGTCCTGCACGTGCTTGTGGTGCGCACGCCAGCGCGCGGTGTCGACGTAGAGCGTGAGCGCCATGGCCGGACCTGGAACCTTTCTCGTGGCTGCGGTGTATCAGAGGTATGGAATCACTGAACGTGACATCAGCGGCGCGACATGTAGATGTCGAGTGCCTTGTGGAGCAGCTTGTTGAGCGGGAAGTCCCACTCGCCGAGGTACTCGGCCGCCTGGCCACCCGTGCCCACCTTGAACTGGATCAGGCCGAAGAGGTGGTCGGTCTCGTCCAGCGAGTCGGAGATGCCGCGCAGGTCGTAGACGGTCGCGCCGAGCGCGTAGGCGTCGCGCAGCATCCGCCACTGCATCGCGTTCGAGGGCCGGACCTCACGGCCGATGTTGTCGGAGGCGCCGTAGGAGTACCAGACGTGCCCGCCGACGATCAGCATCGTCGCCGCCGACAGGTTCACACCGTTGTGCCGGGCGAAGTACAGCCGCATGCGGTTGGGGTCCTCGGTGTTGAGGGCTGTCCACATGCGCTCGAAGTACGACAGCGGGCGGGGCCGGAAGTGGTCGCGCACCGCGGTGATCTCGTACAGCCGCTGCCATTCGGCCAGATCCTGGAAGCCGCCCTGGACGACCTCGACGCCTGCCTTCTCGGCCTTCTTGATGTTGCGCCGCCACAGCTGGTTGAAGTTCTTGTGGACCTCTTCGAGGGAGCGGTTGGCGAGCGGCACCTGGTAGACGTAGCGGGGCTGGACGTCGCCGAAGCCGGCGCCGCCGTCCTCGCCCTGCTGCCAGCCCATGCGGCGCAGCTTGTCGGCGACCTCGAAGGCGCGCGGCTCGATGAAGTCGGCCTCGATGTCGCGCAGGCGCTTCACGTCCGGGTTCTGGATACCTGCCTTGATGGAGGTGGCCTCCCAGCGCCGGATGATGACCGGCGGGCCCATCTTCACGGAGAAGGCGCCCTGGTGCTTGAGGTGCGCGAGCATCGGTTCCAGCCACTCGGTGAGATTCGGCGCGAACCAGTTGATGACCGGGCCCTCGGGCAGATAGGCCAAGTAGCGCTTGATCTTGGGGAGTTGGCGATAGAGAACCAGGCCCGCGCCGACCAGCTCGCCGGTCTTCTCGTCGAACCAGCCGAGGCTCTCGGAGCGCCACTCCGCCTTGACGTCCGCCCAGGCCGGAACCTGCATGTGGCTCGCCGACGGCAGGCTCTGGATGTACGCCAGATGCTGCTCGCGGCTGATCGTCCTCAGGGTCAGGCTCATTCGGGGCGCTCCTCGGGCTGGTGTGTCCCCATGGGTACAGGGGCTCCGGCTCTCGCGCCGAAGCCTACTGCGCCTTACGGGCGCCCCGACTGGGCACACGCAACCTCCGCCCCGGCTCCTGGGCTGCTGAGGCGTTCCATGGTCCTTTATGTGGAGTTCGGGAGACGGTGTCCCTGGCGTCAGCCGATGACCCCGCCGAAGAGGCCGCCGTGCGCCATGCCGAGGAAGAAGCCGACCGCCGCCGCGCCGAGACCCAGGATGAGTCCGAAGCGCTCGCGTGTCGTCTCCGAGATCCACTGGCCGTACGCCCCGGTGATGATCCCCACCAGGCCGGCCCAGGAGCTGAGCAGGTGCAGGTGGTGGAAGAAGCCCGTCACGAACGCCACCACGCCGAGCACCAGGGTGACCGCGAGCAGGGTGTCCTGGAGGGGGTGGGGCTTGCCGTCCGTGGCGAAGAGGCCTCCGACGGTGTTGGGTCGCAATGCCTGTGCCATAGGGCACCTCCTGCGAAAGGCGGCGCATCGTAGCGCCATACACACCCGATGTGTACAGATTGACGGTCACCCCGGCCTGATTTCAACCGGAAGCCGGTGTGCGGGTACTCTGTACCGTCTGTAGCGGTGTCTGCCCAGGCCAGCTCGGGCGAACCGCAAGGTCAGCCCGGATTGTCAGTGGCGGCCGATACCGTTGCGTACGCATCACAACCCTCCTGCCACGGAACGACCGTGGCCGCTGAGTCCAAAGGAGGTGGGTTCCACATGCGTCACTACGAGGTGATGGTCATCCTCGACCCCGATCTGGAGGAGCGCGCCGTCGCCCCCCTGATCGAGAACTTCCTCTCCGTCGTCCGTGAGGGCAACGGCAAGGTCGAGAAGGTCGACACCTGGGGCCGTCGTCGTCTCTCGTACGAGATCAAGAAGAAGCCCGAGGGCATCTACTCGGTCATCGACCTGCAGGCCGAGCCTGCGGTCGTCAAGGAGCTCGACCGCCAGCTGAACCTGAACGAGTCGGTCCTCCGGACCAAGGTCCTCCGCCCCGAGACCCACTGAGCTTCCCAGCTCAGCTGATTTCGGGATCCGAGTAGCAGCAACCAAGCAGCCAGAGCAAACCCGCCGAGAGGTTCCCCATGGCAGGCGAGACCGTCATCACGGTCGTCGGCAATCTTGTCGACGACCCCGAGCTGCGCTTCACCCCCTCCGGTGCGGCGGTCGCGAAGTTCCGTGTCGCGTCCACTCCCCGCACCTTCGACCGCCAGACGAACGAGTGGAAGGACGGCGAGAGCCTGTTCCTGACCTGCTCGGTCTGGCGTCAGGCGGCGGAGAACGTCGCGGAGTCGCTCCAGCGAGGCATGCGCGTCATCGTGCAGGGCCGGCTGAAGCAGCGGTCCTACGAGGACCGTGAGGGCGTCAAGCGCACGGTCTACGAGCTGGACGTCGAGGAAGTCGGCGCCAGCCTGCGGAGCGCCACGGCCAAGGTCACCAAGACCGCCGGCGGTGCCGGCCGCGGTGGCCAGGGCGGTTACGGCGGCGGTGGCGGCCAGGGTGGCGGCGGCTGGGGCGGCGGCCCCGGTGGCGGTCAGCCGGGCGGCGGCGCTCCCGCCGACGACCCGTGGGCGACCGGCGCTCCCGCCGGTGGCAACCAGGGCGGCGGTGGCGGCGGCTGGGGTGGAAACTCCGGCGGCGGTGGCGGTGGCGGCGGCTACTCGGACGAGCCCCCCTTCTAGGCCTTCGGGCCGAGGGCGGGTCGTACCCAAACTTCTTGATCACACAGGAGAAACACCATGGCGAAGCCGCCTGTGCGCAAGCCTAAGAAGAAGGTCTGCGCGTTCTGCAAGGACAAGGTCACGTACGTGGACTACAAGGACACGAACATGCTGCGGAAGTTCATTTCCGACCGCGGCAAGATCCGTGCCCGCCGCGTGACCGGCAACTGCACGCAGCACCAGCGTGACGTCGCCACGGCCGTGAAGAACAGCCGTGAGATGGCGCTGCTGCCCTACACCTCCACCGCGCGATAAGGGAAGGGTGACCGACACATGAAGATCATCCTCACCCACGAGGTCTCCGGCCTCGGTGCCGCGGGCGACGTCGTCGACGTCAAGGACGGTTACGCTCGCAACTACCTGATCCCGCGGAAGTTCGCTATCCGCTGGACCAAGGGTGGCGAGAAGGACGTCGAGCAGATCCGTCGCGCTCGCAAGATCCACGAGATCCAGACCATCGAGCAGGCCAACCAGGTGAAGGCCCAGCTCGAGGGTGTCAAGGTCCGTCTGGCCGTCCGCTCCGGCGACGCCGGTCGTCTCTTCGGTTCCGTCACCCCGGCCGACATCGCTTCTGCGATCAAGGCTTCCGGTGGCCCCGAGGTCGACAAGCGTCGTATCGAGCTGGGCGCGCCGATCAAGACGCTGGGCGCCCACGAGACGTCCGTGCGTCTGCACCCCGAGGTTGCCGCCAAGGTCAACATCGAGGTTGTCGCTGCGTGACGCTGCGCTCGGTTTGAGCAGTTGTGAAAGGGGCTGCACCTCCAGAGGTGCAGCCCCTTTCGTGTGCCGTATGGCGTGTTTCACGTGAAACGTCAGCGGGACGCGCCAGTGACGATCCAGCGTCCCGAGCGGGCGCGCAGCCAGAGCGTGAGCAGGCGGACCGTCATCATCAGCGTCATCGCTCCCCACAGTGCGGTGAGACCGCCACCGAACGTCGGGACGAGGAGAGCCACCGGTGTGAACACGATCAGGGTGAGCACCATGGCCCCGGCGAGGTAGGACCCGTCGCCCGCCCCCATCAGGACGCCGTCCAGAACGAAGACGACGCCACTGATCGGCTGCGAGAAGGCCACGATCAGCAGGGCGGGCAGAGCTGCGTCCTTCACCACGGAGTCGCTGGTGAACAAGGACAGAAATACCGGGCGCGTCGCGACGACGAGGACGCCGAGGACCAAGCCGACCGCGATGCCCCACTCCACCATCCGGCGGCAGGCATCTCGTGCCCCTTGGGCGTCACCGGCCCCGAGATACCGCCCGATGATCGCCTGTCCGGCGATGGCGATCGCGTCGAGGGCGAAGGCGAGCAGACTCCACAGGGACAGGATGATCTGGTGTGCCGCGATCTCGGAGTCGCCGAGTCGGGCGGCGACGGCGGTGGCGATCATCAGGATCGCCCGGAGCGACAGCGTGCGGACCAGCAGGGGTACGCCGGCCTGGGCGGAGGCCCTGATGCCGGAGGCGTCGGGGCGCAGGGATGCGCCGTGTCTACGAGCTCCTCGGACGACCACCACCAGGTAGACGGCCGCCATGCCGCACTGCGCGATGACCGTGCCCCACGCGGAGCCGGCGATACCGAGGCCGGCGCCGTAGACGAGACCCGCGTTGAGGGCGCCGTTGGCGACGAACCCGACGACGGCGACGTAGAGCGGTGTCTTCGTGTCCTGCAGTCCGCGCAGCACGCCGGTCGCGGCGAGGACGACGAGCATGGCAGGGATGCCGAGGGCGGAGATGCGCAGATAGGTGGTCGCGTAGGGGGACGCGGTGTCGGAGGCGCCGAAGAGTTCTACCAGGGACGGTGCGGTGGGCAGGACGACGGCGATGACGGCGGCTCCGAGCAGTAGCCCCAGCCAGATGCCGTCCATGCCCTGGCGGATGGCGGCCTGAAGATCGCCGGCGCCGACGCGTCGGGCGACCGCGGCCGTGGTGGCGTAGGCGAGGAAGACGAAGACGCTGACGGCTGTCGTGAGGAGCGCCGAGGCGACCCCGAGGCCCGCGAGCTGGGCCGTGCCGAGATGGCCGACGATGGCGCTGTCGGCCATGACGAAGAGGGGCTCGGCGACGAGCGCGCCGAAGGCCGGAACGGCCAGTGCGACGATCTCTCGGTCGTGCAGTCGCCGGGCGGCCCTGGCGGTCGCGGGAGCCTGTGTCATGTGCACCAATCTAATCGTCCACAGGTAAGAGATGCAAAGGCTTTGTGGTCCTTACCTCTCGTCTCTCTGTGTGCTCTTTCGTGCGCCGTTCGATGTGATCTTGGTCCGACTGGGGAAGTTTTTCTTCTGCACAGCCGGTGGACGGTAAACGTGCAGGTCAGATCGGTTCTTGCGGCGGACGGTCAGGCTTGTTCACAGGGCTGTCCACCGTGTCGTGCACAGGTTTTGCGGAGTTCTCCACAGCATCCGGGCCGTCGTCCACATGGCCTGTGGATAACCAGATTGGCTGACGGTGCCCACAGGCCTACCGTGGACCGGCGCCCACTCCCTCGCGTCGACCGGGAAACCATCCCAAAGCCGACGTGCCAGAACCGGAGTTGGGCCTCTCATTTGTCAGTGCCGTGCCGTAGAACTGAGGGCATGGCTAGGTCCGCTCGGCGGACGGGAGGAGGTGGCTCGGTGAGTATTTCCGAGCCCTTGGACGACCCGTGGGCCGACAGCGGTCCCAGTGATCGTCTGCCTGCCTCCCGCCGACGCGGCGACGGGGTCCGGGGCCGCGACGAACAACACGACCGCGGCCGGGAGAGCGGCGAATGGGACGGCGGGGGCACCGCCTTCGAGCGCGTACCGCCGCAGGACCTCGATGCCGAGCAGTCCGTCCTCGGCGGCATGCTCCTGTCCAAGGACGCCATCGCCGACGTCGTCGAGGTCATCAAGGGCCACGACTTCTACAAGCCCGCCCACGAGACGATCTTCCAGGCGATCCTCGACATCTACGCCAAGGGCGAGCCGGCCGACCCCATCACGATCGCCGCCGAGCTCACCAAGCGCGGCGAGATCAACAAGGTCGGCGGGGCATCGTATCTGCACACTCTCGTCCAGACGGTGCCGACGGCGGCCAACGCCGAGTACTACGCGGAGATCGTCCACGAGCGCGCGGTCCTGCGCCGCCTCGTCGAGGCCGGAACCCGCATCACGCAGATGGGATACGCGGCCGACGACGACGTCGACGAGATCGTCAACCGCGCCCAGGCCGAGATCTATGCGGTCACCGAGCAGCGCACCAGCGAGGACTATCTGCCGCTCGGCGACATCATGGAGGGCGCGCTCGACGAGATCGAGGCGATCGGCTCGCGCAGCGGCGAGATGACCGGTGTGCCCACGGGCTTCACCGACCTCGACTCGCTCACCAATGGCCTGCACCCGGGACAGATGATCGTCATCGCGGCCCGTCCCGCCATGGGTAAGTCCACGCTCGCGCTGGACTTCGCGCGCGCGGCGTCGATCAAGCACAACCTGCCGAGTGTCATCTTCTCGCTCGAAATGGGACGCAACGAGATCGCGATGCGTCTGCTGTCCGCCGAGGCACGCGTGGCCCTGCACCACATGCGCTCGGGCACGATGACCGACGAGGACTGGACCCGCCTGGCACGCCGGATGCCCGAGGTGTCGTCCGCACCGCTCTACATCGACGACTCCCCGAACCTGTCGATGATGGAGATCCGCGCGAAGTGCCGTCGGCTGAAACAGCGCAACGACATCAAGCTCGTGATCATCGACTATCTGCAGCTGATGCAGGCCGGTGGCTCCAAGCGCTCCGAGAGCCGTCAGCAGGAGGTCTCGGACATGTCGCGTAACCTCAAGCTGCTGGCCAAGGAGCTGGAGGTGCCGGTGATCGCGCTCTCGCAGCTCAACCGTGGTCCCGAGCAGCGCACCGACAAGAAGCCGATGGTGTCCGACCTGCGTGAGTCCGGCTCCATCGAGCAGGACGCCGACATGGTGATCCTGCTGCACCGCGAGGACGCCTACGAGAAGGAGTCGCCGCGCGCGGGCGAGGCGGACATCATCGTGGGCAAGCACCGTAACGGCCCGACGGCGACGATCACCGTCGCCTTCCAGGGCCACTACTCGCGGTTCGTGGACATGGCGCAGACCTGACCGGTCCCGATGTAGGCTTCAGCGCCTTGTCTCGTACCTGGTCAGGACCACGCCGCGGGAAAACATCCGCGTCTCCACAAGGTTCAGGTTCACCCAGTTGTCCAGCGCGGCGAAGAACGGCGTGCCGCCGCCCACCAGGACCGGCGCGGTGGCCAGCACGTACTCGTCAATCAGCCCGGCCCGCATGGCCGCCCCGGCGAGCGTCGCGCCGCCGATGTCCATCGGGCCGCCGTCCTCGGCCTTGAGCCGGGTGATCTCGGCCACCGCGTCGCCGCTGACCAGGCGGGTGTTCCAGTCGACCTTGTCGATCGTCGAGGAGAACACCACCTTCGACATGTCCCGCCAGCGGCGCGCGAACTCGATCTCCGCCGGGGTGGCGTTGGGCTGCTGGTCACCGGTCGGCCAGTGGGAGCTCATCGTCTGCCACAGCTTGCGCCCGTACAGCGACAGGTCGGTTGCCTGCAACCGGTCGGACCAAAACTGGAACAGCTCGTCGCTCGGCACGCTCCAGCCGATGTCGTCGCCGGGCGCGGCGATGTAGCCGTCCAGGGTCAGGTTCATGCCGTAGATCAGTTTCCGCATGGCGCCAGCCTTCCGTGAATCGGTCTCACGCGTACAGACCGGCGCGGTGCGGGAAACTCATCGGTACGCGATCTGAGCTCGCATACAGTCCGGGTGACATCGCGGTGAGACAACAGAGAACCAGCAGGTCACAGAAGATCGACATGTCATCGGCGGCGAGACCCTACACCCGCCCGGGACAAATGAGCTCGACGCCCGCCTGTCCCGCAGGATGGACTGGGGCCATGACGACTCCTCAGGAAGAGCTGCTCGCCGGCACGCGTCGGGCACTGCTGCACCGGATCGCCGTGGCCCAGGCCGAAGGGCGTGCGCCGTCGCTGGTCGCGGCGGTCGTACGGGGCGGACGGACCGTGTGGCACGGCGCGCGGACGTCGGTGGACGGGCACGGGCCGGACGAGAACGTCCAGTACCGGATCGGCTCGATCACCAAAACCTTCACCGCCGTGCTGGTGCTGCGGCTGCGTGACGAGGGACTTCTCGACCTCGGTGACCCGTTGGAGAAGCATCTGCCCGGCACCGGCGCGGGGGAGGCCACCATCGTCGACCTCCTTGCGCACACGGGCGGGCTGGCGGCCGAGTCGCCCGCGCCCTGGTGGGAGCGCACGCCGGGCTCCCTGCGCCCCGAACTCGCCGACGTCCTGGGCGAACAGCCGCTACGGCATCCGGTGGGCCGTCGGTTCCACTACTCCAACCCCGGCTACACCGTGCTGGGCGCACTCGTCGAGAAGCTGCGCGGGGCGCCGTGGGAGGAGGTACTCCGGCGCGAAGTGCTCGAACCCCTGGGCCTGGACAGCACGAGCGGCCACCCGCGGATGCCTCACGCGGGCGGCTGGGCCGTACACCCCTGGGCCGACGTCCTGCTGCCCGAGCCCGGCGAGGACCTCGGACGGATGTCTCCCGCTGGTCAACTCTGGTCCACCACTCGGGACTTGGCGCGGTTCGCGGTCTTCCTCGTGCAGGGGGACGACCGGGTGCTGAGCGCGTCGAGCGTGCGGGAGATGCGGACGCCGGCGGCGCCATGCGAGGCCGCAGACGTCGCAGACGGGGTCTCGTACGGTCTCGGGATGCAGATCCAGCAGCGGCACGGCCGGCTGCTGGTGGGACATTCGGGATCGCTGCCGGGCTTTCTGGCGAACCTCACCATCGGTGTCGAGGACGACGTCGCCGCGGTCGTCCTGGCCAACTGCACATCCGGTCCGCTCCTGACCACCGTCGGTGCCGACCTCGTACGGATCGTCGCCGAGGCCGAGCCCCGCATTCCGGAGCCATGGCGACCGATGAGCGAAGTCGACCCGGGCGTACTGGAGTTGGCGGGCCAGTGGTACTGGGGTACGTACGCCTTCGCCCTGCGACTGACGGCCGACGGGCTGGTCTCGCTGGAACCGCTGTCCGGTACCGGTCGCCGCTCGCGTTTCAGGGCGAACGGCGACGGCACCTGGTCCGGACTGGAGGGCTATTACGCCGGAGAGCTCCTGAAGGCCGTACGACGGCCGGACGGGACGGTGAGCCATCTGGACCTCGGGTCGTTCGTGTTCACGCGTCAGCCGTACGACGAGGAGGCTTCCGTGCCGGGTGGGGTGGATCCGGACGGGTGGCGGGGGATCGGCTAGCCCGTCGAGGTGGTGCGGGTGCCGTGTTTCACGTGAAACACGGCACCACGCCCGCGCGGTCTCACAGCTGGAGCTTGAAGCCTACGTGCGAGGCCGTGAAGCCGAGCCGCTCGTAGAAACGGTGGGCGTCGGTGCGGGTGTTGTCGGAGGTGAGCTGGACCAACTGGCAGTTCTCGTGACGGGATTTCTCGATGGCCCACTCGATGAACTGTGTGCCCAGACCGCTGCCCCGCTCGTCCGCATGGATACGGACGGCTTCGATGATCGACCGGGTTGCGCCCCGTCGTGCCAGTCCGGGGATGATCGTGAGCTGAAGCGTGCCGACGACGCGGCCCTCACGAACGGCGACGACCAGATGCTGGTTCGGGTCGGCCGTCAGGCGGTCCAGCGCGGCGAGGTAGGGGGCGGGGTCGTCCGGTGACTCGCGTTGGGCGCCGAGAGGGTCGTCGGCGAGCATCGCGACGATCGCGGGGACGTCCTCGGCGGTGGCGGGCCGTATCTCGAGATCTCCCATGCCAGGCACCCTACTCACGCGTGCGGTGGACCGCCTCAGCCCGCGGCCACCGTCACGGGGGCGAATCGCCTGGTCCAGTCGCCGGGCAGTTCCGGGACTCCGTACGTCATGACCGCGTTGAAGGACACGGAGGCCAGCCCCCGTTCCTTCGTCCAGGCCAGTAGCTCTTCGTGTCGGACGTCGATGTCCGTGCGCAGAGGGCGGTCGGTGCGGGCGGCGAGCGAGGCGATGAGGGCCTCGGCCGTCGCCGTGTCCCGGGCGATCAGCGGGCCGACGACATGCGTCTCCATGTTGGGCCAGGCAGCCGCGTAGCCGGTGAGCCGGCCGTTCTCCTCAGCGATGTGCAGATGGTCGGCGAAGGCGGGGAGCCGGGCGACGATATGTGTGCGGTCGGCCCCGAACACCTCTTCGTCGAGCCGGAGGATCGCCGTGAGGTCCTCCGCGGTGGCCGCACGGGTGACGACCTCGGGCTGCGGGCCGCCGGGAACGAAGTGCCCGCGGAGCATCTCGGCGCGGCCGATGACCTTGAAGCCGAGTTCCTCGTAGAGAGGGCGGCCGTACGGGGTCGCGTGCAGCGTGAGCGGAGTCGTGTCCATCGTCGAGACGATGTGGCGCATCAGACGCCGTCCGACCCCCTGGCGGGCATGCCGTTCGGCGACCAGCACCATGCCGATGGCCCTGAGGTCGGGACGGTCCTGCGGTCCGTACTCGGTGACGACACAGGCGCTGACGAGGCCGCCGTCGGGGTCGTCGATGCCATATCCCTTCCCGGCCGCGAGAAGGAAACCCCACTTGTGCTCCTCGCGTGGCCACCCCCGGTCCTCGGACAAGTCGGCGCAGGCGGTGAGATCGCGAAGCGTCAGACGGCGGATGGGAAGAGCGGTGAGGGAAGAGGTCGGCACGCAGGTCAGGCTGTCCGACCGGGACCCCCGGCGTCCACCTCTTTCCGGTGAGACGCGGGAGCTTTTGGCCATGTCGTGGTCAACTGCACAGGGCGCCGACAGCTGCAGGTTGTTTCACGTGAAACATGGCCGAGCAGCCGCCCGGTGGACTCGCCGGGAAGCGGTCGGCGGAGCGCTAGCCTCGGGTCCCATGGCGAGACTTCATCTCTTCGACCTGGACGGGACGTTGCTGCGTGGCACATCGTCGCCCGTGGAAATCTCACGGCAGTTGGGGCTGGAAGCCGAGACGGTGGCGCTCGACGAGGCGATCTCGGCGGGACTGATAGGGCCTCCGGAGTATGCGACTCGGGTGCACGCCCTCTGGGCGGATCTCACCGATGCGCATGTGGCGGCGGCTTTCGAAGCGGCCCCGTGGCTGGAACGTATTCGGGAAGTCTGGGCGGAGATCCGAGAGCGCGGTGAGTTCTGCGCTGTCGTCTCGCTCTCGCCGTCCTTCTTCGTGGAGAGGCTCATCGGTTGGGGGGCGCACGCTGCCCATGGGTCGGTTTTCCCGGCTGTGCCGTTCACCGAGCCCGTGGATCCGGCCGGAGTTCTCACCGCGGCGGCCAAGGTCGATGTCGCCGACCGGCTGTGCCAGGAGTTCGGAGTGGCACGGGCCGACTGTGTCGCTTATGGAGACTCGCTGTCGGACAAGGACCTGTTCGGTGCGGTGCCGGTCTCCGTCGCGGTCAATGCGGACCGCCATCTGTCCGGTCTCGCGACACACTCGTACATGGGCGGGGATCTGTGGGAAGCCTATGAATTGGTGCGCCGCGTCCTTTAGTTGAAGGAATTCGTGGTTGGCCCTGTCGCATTCGTGAGGGAGCAAGGGGGGACTTGTGATCATGGCGCTGGCCGGTAGGGTCGACTCCGGTTCGTGTCCGGGATGAGATGGACGCCTGTGCGGACCGTGAGCAGGTGACGCAGTCTAAGGGGACGGAGAGATCGAAGAACCGCTTTTCGCCCTACTTGTCCGTAAGAAGCCTGAATTCGGGTTGAATCTGGCCGCATCGGCCTTGGTGCACAAGGGGAAAGCGAGCCGTCTGCGGGGGAAAGCAGGCACCTTCCGACCGAGGAAGTGCGCAGACCGACCGAAAGATGTTCGAGGCGAGGCACACCATGGACGCTCCGACCACCGCGTCGGCCGACAACGGCACTTCCGGCGGCGGGGACGGCTGGTTCACACCGCACCCGGAGCCGCCGGGCAGCGGGCAGGTAGCAGCCGAGGGCGCCTCATATGCCGGACCGGCCGAGCCCGTAGCAGCGGCCGCTGAGCAGCCCCTACAGCCCCCTACAGTCCCCATCCAGAGGTCCGCCTCGTCCATGACGCAGCCCGAGCACCGTCCCCAGCCCCTCGTCCCGGACCAGGCCCAGACCGCGTCACCGGACGCCTTTCTCATCCGCCGGACCATGGCCGAGGTCGGGCCGATCGCCGACAAGGTCACCTCGTACTTCTACGCCCTCCTCTTCGTCCGCCATCCCGAGCTGCGCCCGATGTTCCCGCCGGCCATGGACACCCAGCGGGACCGGCTGCTCAAGGCCCTGCTCACGGCCGCCGAGCACATCGACAACACCCCGGTCCTCGTCGACTACCTGCAGAACCTCGGCCGCGGCCACCGCAAGTACGGCACCCGCGCCGAGCACTACCCGGCAGTCGGCGAGTGCCTCATCGGTGCGCTGAACAGGTACGCCGACACCTGGGACGCGGAGACGGAGGCGGCCTGGGTGCGGGCGTACACGACGATCTCTCAGGTGATGATCGACGCCGCGGCCGCGGACGAACTGCGCGCCCCCGCCTGGTGGTACGCCGAGATCGTCGCGCACGACCTCAGGACCCGGGACGTCGCGGTCGTCACCGTCCGCCCCAACCAGCCCTACCCCTTTCTCGCCGGGCAGTACATGAGCCTGGAGACGCCGTGGTGGCCCCGAATATGGCGGCACTACTCCTTCGCCTCGGCACCCCGCTCCGACGGTCTGCTGACCTTCCATGTGAAGGCCGTCCCCGCGGGCTGGGTCTCGAACGCCCTGGTGCACCGCGCCCGTCCCGGCGACGTCATCCGGCTGGGCCCGCCCGCCGGTTCGATGACCGTGGACCACACGACGGACGGTGGCCTGCTGTGCCTGGGTGGCGGCACCGGCATAGCGCCGATCAAGGCGCTGGTCGAGGACGTCGCCGAGCACGGCGCACGGCGCCCGGTCGAGGTGTTCTACGGCGCCCGCACCGACAACGACCTCTACGACATCGACACGATGCTCAGGCTCCAGCAGTCCCACCCCTGGCTCTCGGTCCGCGCCGTCATCGACCAGCAGGCGCATGTCCAACTCCCGGACGCGATACGCCAGTACGGGCCCTGGCATGGGTACGAGGCCTATCTGTCGGGTCCGCCGGGCATGATCCGCAGCGGTGTGGACGTCCTGAGAAGCATGGGCATCCCGGCGGAGCGGATACGGCACGACTCCGTGGAGGAACTCGTGGCCGCCGGCAGCTGACGCGGCGCCTCAGCCCAGGTCCGGGGCGTGCATGGCGCGTACGCCCTCGATGTTGCCGTCCAGGTAGTGCCGTAGCGACAGCGGCACGAGGTGGACGGAGGCGATCCCGACGCGGGTGAACGGAACCCGCACGATCTCGTACTCTCCGGCGGGCTCGTCCACCTCGGGGCCGTGCCGCAGTGAGGTGTCCATGGACTCCAGGTGACAGACGAAGAAGTGCTGCACCTTCACGCCGGTCGCGCCACCGTCCTCGCCGATGTGCTCGACAGTGTCGACGAAGCAGGGCACCACGTCGGTGATCTTGGCGCCGAGTTCCTCGTACACCTCGCGGTGCAGGGCATCGACGACGGTCGTGTCGTCGGGCTCGACCCCGCCACCGGGAGTGACCCAGTAGGGATCGACACCGGGCTTGGTGCGCTTGATCAAGATCAGGTCGTCGCCGTCCAGCAGGACGGCACGGGCGGTGCGCTTGACCACGGGTCGGACGGTCATGGGTGGAATGTGGCCCGGATGGTTCCACGTGAAACATCGCGAGATGTCACCGGCCGAGCTCACCCCGTGACCATCGAAAAAACTCGCGAAAAGACCAGGTCAGCACCAGTCGGACGAGGCCTGCAACAGCCACTCGTGTGCCCGCGTGATGTGCGGCATCGCGAGAGTGCCGGTACGGACGACCAAGAAGTACGTCCGCAGGGGCGGTACCGCGGGATCGTGCAGGGCCACGACCTCCCTTCGCTCCAGGGCCGTCGCGCACAGATAGCGGGGCAGGACCGCGAGTCCCGCTCCCGCGACGGCGCAGGCCAGGACCGCCCGCAGGTCGGGGACGATGACGGTGCCCGGGGCGCCCGGGCGGGAGTCGAAGACCGAGGCCCAGTAGCGCGAGACGAAGGGCAGCGACTCGTGCACCTCGATCACGGGAATGTCCTCCAGGGCCCGCGCTCCCTTGCGGCGAGGCTTCCCGGCACCGATGTGCTCGGCCCGGGCCGGGGAAGCGACCAGGACGTGCTCCTCGTCGCAGAGCGGAGTCGCCGTGAGCAGGGCGCCGCGTGGACGGGCCGTACTGATGGCCAGATCGTGATGCCCGGCGGCAAGCCCCTCCAGGGTCTCCTCGGCGTTCCCGAAGGAGGCGCGCAGCGCGAAGCCCTGGCCGTCCTCGCCGGTCAGCTCGGTGAGGGCGGGCAGCGCGCGTTCCGCGGTGAACTCGGGGGGACCTGCGAGATGCAGCGTCCGTAAGGAGGACTCGTCGTCGAGGCCGGTCTCGGCGATCTCCACCAGGGCGTCGAGGTGCGGCGCGGCCTTGTGCGCGAGCTCGTCCCCGATGGACGTCGGGGTCACCCCGCGGGCCTGCCGCAGGAACAGGGGGCGGCCCAACTGCCGTTCCAACGTGCGGATCTGAGAGGTCACGGCCGGCTGAGACAGGCCGAGGAGCGCGGCGGCGCGGGTGAAGGAGCCGGCCCGGTGCACCGTCACAAAAGTGCGCAGCAAGGCCAGATCCATGGACGCCCCTCCCGATCCCTGCCTCTGTCTCCGGCCCCCGGGCAGGGCCCAACTATAAATAAGTCGATAGGTCTCTGTCGCTACTGTGATTGGACACTGACACAGAGTCAACTAGCCTTGTTCGCGCGGTTCTTCGCGCGCGGAACCGAGGACGGTCCGAGCCACGAGGGGGGAGGTTCGGACCGTCCGTTGTACGTAGTCAGACGCCTGCCGGGCGCCCGTAAGAGGGTCACCGCGCCGACTCCTCCAGCGCACGGAGCACATCCGCCACCAGGTCCTCCGGGTCCTCGGCGCCGACGGAGAAGCGAATGAAGCCCTCCGGCACCGCGTCCCCGCCCCAGCGACCGCGCCGCTCGGCCGTCGAACGCACCCCGCCGAAGCTCGTCGCGTCGTCCACGATCCGCAGCGCGTCGAGAAAGCGCTCGGCACGCGCGCGCGTGGACAACGTGAAGGACACCACACACCCGTAGCGGCGCATCTGCCGCACGGCCACCGTGTGCGAGGGGTCGTCGCTCAGCCCCGGATAGCGCAGTCCACTCACCTCCGGGCGCCCGCGCAGCGCCTCGGCAAGCCTGAGGGCCGTGGCGCACTGGCGGTCGACGCGCAGTTGGAGCGTGGCGATCGAACGGTGCGCGAGCCAGGCCTCCATGGGCCCCGAAATCGCCCCGGCGATCTTGCGCCAGCGGCGCACGCCCGCCATGGCCTCGGCGTCCCGGCCGACGACGTACCCGAGCAGTACGTCCCCATGTCCGGTGAGCTGCTTGGTGCCGCTGGCCACGGCGAAGTCGGCGCCGAGTTCCAGCGGGCGCTGCCCCAGGGGCGTGGCGAGGGTGTTGTCGACGGCGACGAGAGCACCACGCGCGTGTGCCGCCTCGGCGAGGCGCCGGATGTCACAGACGTCGAGCCCGGGATTGGACGGGGTCTCGATCAGCAGCAGCTTCGCGCCGTCTAGGACGTCCAGTTGGGCGTCGTCCGCCGTCGGAGCGGTGCGCACCTCGATGCCGTACGCCTCCAGCTGCGCGCGCACCAGGGGCAGCGCCTGATAGCCGTCGCTGGGCAGCACGACCGCGTCCCCCGTGCGTAGCTGGGAGAAGAGCACCGACGAGAGGGCGGCCATCCCGGAGGCGAACACGAGCGTCTCCACGCCGTCTTGGCCGGGCGCCTCCAGTTCGCCGATCGCGCGCTCCAGGAGCGTCCAGGTGGGGTTCTCGTCGCGGCCGTAGGTGTACGGCCCGGTCGGGTCGCCCGGGAGGTGGTAGTGGGCGGCGAAGGCCGGTCCGGGCAGCGTCGGCTCGTACTTCACCGCCTCGGGCAGTCCCGCCCGCACCGCGCGCGTGCCGTCGCCGGCCGGGGACCCCGCCGTACCGGAATCGCTCATACCGCCTCCACCTCCACCTGCTCGCGCACCGCGGCGAGCAGCCCGTCGCTCGCCGCCTCCACCATCTCAAGGCATTCCTCGAAGCCGTCCGTGCCCCCGTAGTACGGGTCCGGTACGTCGAGGTCGTCGCCCGCGGCGGTGTCGTAGGAACGAAGCAGCCGTACCTTCGCCGCGTCCTCCGGGGTGGGTGCGAGGCGGCGAAGGGCTGTGAGGTGGCCGGTGTCGAGGGCGATGACGAGGTCGAGGCGGGAGAACCACGAAGGCCGGAACTGGCGGGCCGTGTGGCCGCTGTCGTAGCCGCTCTCCTCCAGGACGGAGACAGTGCGCGGGTCGGCGCCGTCGCCCTCGTGCCAGCCGCCGGTGCCGGCGCTGTCGACCTCGACCAGGCCGTCGAGCCCGGCCTCCTGTATCCGGGCCCGGAAGACGGACTCGGCCATCGGGGAACGGCAGATGTTGCCGGTGCAGACGAAGCAGACGCGGTACGTCATCGCCTGCTCAGTCCTCGTCGGGCAGGACGACGTGCAGAGCCCAGGACACTATCGAGATGATCAGGCCGCCCAGGACGGCGGTCCAGAAGCCCTCGACGTGGAAGCTCAGGTTCAGCTTGTCGGCCAGCCACGAGGTCAACAGCAGCATCAGCGCGTTCACCACCAGGGTGAACAGGCCGAGCGTCAGGATGAACAGCGGGAAGGTCAGCAGCTGCAGAATGGGCTTGACCAGGAAGTTCACCAGGCCGAAGACCAGGGCGACGAGGATGAGCGTCCAGACCTTCTTGCCCGTGCTGGTGCCGGTCAGGGTGATCTTGTCGAGCAGCCAGACGGCGACCGCCAGGGCGCCCGCGTTGGCGATCGTCTTGACTACGAAATTCTTCATGTGTCTGATCGTGGCAGAAGAGATCGGTCACGAGTATCGGGACGAGGGCGACAACCGCGATGAAGGCATTCCGGCTGGACGAACTGGAGGCGGAGCGCGCCGCCAACGACGGCGCCTACCTGCAGTTTCTGCGCGAGCGGAACATGTCGGTCGGGCTCTACGCACTCAACGCCGGAGAGCATGATCCACAGAAGCCGCACAATCAGGACGAGGTCTACTTCGTTGTGAGCGGCCGTGCCGCGATCACCGTCGGCCTGGAGACCACCCAGGTGGCGCGCGGCAGCGTGATCTACGTGCCGGCCGGGGTCGCCCACAAGTTCCACCACATCAGCGAGGACCTGAGGGTCCTGGTGGTGTTCTCTCCGCCGGAAAGCTGACGCCCCGCCTCGGGGTTCCCTAGGGGTTCGATCAGGGGAGGACAAGGGGTGCGAGGCCCCCGTCGGGCCCCCTGCCGGCTCTAGCATCGAGTGCAGGACATCAGAAGGATCCGGCTCAAGAAGCCCGGGTCATCGACGGGACCCGGCACCAACGGGCGGAGAGGTAAGGACGAGAGCAATGGGAGAGATCTTTTCGGGACTGCCCTGGTGGGTGAAGTGGATCGCCGTGCCGGTCATCGCCCTGGTCGTCTTCGGCGGGCTGATAGCGACGGTCGTCGGCTTCGTCATCGGACTGCTCTTCAAGGCGCTGGTCTTCGTGGCCCTGGTCGGCGGACTGATCTACGTCGTACGGAAGTTCACGTCGAGTTCCTCGTCGCGCAGCGACTGGTGAGGTCCCTGGGAAACCGGTGACCGGTAACAGGAATCACCGGTTCCCTCGGGGGAGGGAAGTTTCCGGGCAGGCCGTCCGCAGGCGGTGGCGGGCGATTAGAGTCCGGAACTCGTCGCGGGGACGACCCCGCGAGCGGCGTACACCTCCTCCCCGTGTTCCCCACAGCACGGGCTGCCCCCTCGCGCTTCGGGAGTGACCCTTGGCCACGGTAGACACCGCACCCACAGCCCCCCACGCATCCCCCACCACCACACAGGCCACCGCCCCGCCCCCGGGACACATCAGGCCCCCCGAGCAGCCGGGCCCGGTGACACAGCACCGCGCGCCGGCCCCGCCGGCCTCCCGGACTCCGGCGCAGCCCACGGCGACGGCACCGGCCCCGGTGCCGTCACGGCCGACGGCTTCAGCCGCCGCCCCCTCCCAGCCGCCGCCGACAGCCTCGGCAGCAACCCCCACCCCGCGCCGGCCCATCGCATCCCCCGCGCGCCCGCACCCGGAACCCCCTCCCGCGCAGCCCCACTCCGCGACCCTCATCGGGTCCGTCCAGCGTGCGATGCGCCTCCTGGAACACGTCGCCGAGCACCCCCACGGAGCCCCCGCCAAACAGCTCGCCCGGGAGACCGGCCTGGCGTTGCCCACCGCGTACCACCTGCTGCGCACCCTTGTGCACGAGGGCTATCTGCGCCGGGACAAGGGTCTGTTCTTCCTCGGCGACGCGGCTGAGCGGCTGGGCAGCAGCGGAGCCCAGGAGAAACGTCGCAGCACGATCGTCGACGCGCTCGCCGGTTTCCGTGACGCGATCGGTGTGCCCGTGTACTACGCCGTCTACCAGGACGGCGAGATCGAGGTCATGTGCGTCTCCGACACCCCGGGCAACCCGGCGGTCGAGGAGTGGGCCGACTTCCGCGAGACCGCCCACGCGCACGCGATCGGGCAGTGTCTGCTCTCCCAGCTGGACGAGGACGCCCGCCGTGATCACCTGGAGCGCTATCCCGTGCAGTCCATCACCCCGTACACGGTGCGTGACAGCCGCACTCTGCTGCGGCGCCTGGAGCGGACGCGGCGGATGGATGCCGTGATGGAGCGGCAGGAGTACGCGCTGGGGACGGTCTGCGCGGCGATCCCCATCACCGTGGGGACGACGGCTGTGACGATGGCCATCTCCCTGCCGTCCCATCAGGCCGAACGGCTGGAGTCGGCGGCGCGGCAGTTGCAGAGCGAGATCGGGCGCCTGCTGGGGACCCTCGCGATCTCTATCAGTATCTGAAAACTCACTCCTTGTGATCTGTCGTGTACGTTCAGCAAGATTCCATCAGTGTCAGGGGATGATTCCCAGCCAGTCGGCTTCACATGACGGGGTAGGCGATGCGCGAGTCCGAGTCCGTACAGGCAGAGGTCATGATGAGCTTCCTCGTGTCCGAGGAGCTCTCCTTCCGTATTCCGGTGGAGCTGCGTTACGAGACCTGTGATCCCTACGCTGTGCGGCTGACCTTCCATCTACCCGGCGATGCTCCGGTGACCTGGGCGTTCGGCCGGGAGCTGATGATCGACGGGGTGGGCCGGCCGTCCGGGGACGGGGATGTGCGGGTCTCGCCCGTCGAACGGGACTCGCTGGGCGAGGTCCTGATCCGGCTTCAGGTCGGTCGCGACCAGGCGCTGTTCCGCTCGTCGACGGCACCCCTCATCGCCTTCCTCGACCGCACCGACAAACTGGTGCCGCTGGGCCAGGAGGGTGCGCTCGGCGACTTCGACGCCCACCTCGACGAGGCGCTGGACCGGATTCTGGCGGAGGAACAGAGCGCGGGCTGATCGCGGCACGGCGGGAGCCGGCGGAACGCCGCAGCGCGGCGTGTGGAGGGTTGCAGGAACGCTTCAGCGCCGGGCTGTGGTGAAGCGGCGAGCAGGAGCACGAGGATTACGAGGAGCGGGAACGCTTCTGCGCGGGCTGGCCCGAGGCGAAGAGCCCGCCCGGGCTCAGCGCTTGCGGCGCCGGCCCTTTCCCGTGCGCACCGGAGCCGGAGCAGCGCCCGGACCCGGGTCGGCCGTCGCTCCCGTCGCGGTGGAGGCCGCCCCCTGTCCCGGCCGGTCCGCCGAGACCACCAGGGCCGCGAGCAACGTCGTGACCGGCACCGAGGCGACCAGACCGATCGAGCCCACCAGCGTGCGCACGATCTCCTCCGCGACCAGCTCGCTGTTGGCGACCGTTCCCACACTGCTCTGCGCGATGGAGAACAGCAGCAGCAACGGCAACGCAGCGCCCGCGTAGGCGAGGACCAGGGTGTTGACGACCGACGCGATGTGGTCGCGGCCGATGCGGATGCCGGCCCGGTACAGGCCGCGCCAGCCCGTCGACGGATTGGCGTCGTGCAGCTCCCACACCGCCGACGTCTGGGTGACCGTCACATCGTCGAGGACACCGAGCGAGCCGATGATGACGCCCGCGAGCAGCAGACCGCTCATGTCGATCGACGGATACAGGCCGTGGATGAGGCCGGTGTTGTCGTCGGTGTTGCCGGTGAGCGCGGCCCAGCCGATGAACTGCGAGCCCAGGACGCCGATCAGCACCAGGGAGATCAGCGTGCCCAGGACCGCCACGGAGGTGCGTGCCGACAGGCCGTGGCACATGTAGAGGGCGATCAGCATGATGGCGCTCGACCCGATCACCGCCACGAGCAGCGGGTTCGAGCCCTGGAGGATCGCGGGCAGGATGAAGAAGTTGAGGATCAGGAAGCTGATGGCGAGCGCGACCAGCGCCATGACGCCCCGCATCCGTCCGACGATCACGACGGCGACGGCGAAGATGCCGGCGAGCAGCGCCATCGGGAAGCGCCGGTTGACGTCGGTGACCGAGTACTGCAGGTCCTTGGGGGCCGAGGGCTCGTAGGCTGCCACGACCTTCTCGCCCTCGTGCAGCTGCCGCGACTGGTCGGGCTGGACGATCTCGGTGAACGTACGGCCCTTGTCCTTGCCGCTGTCGACGCGGACCGTCGCCTTCTTGCAGGTGCTGTTCGCCTGTTGCTGGGTGGAGGAGCTCTCGCCGGTGGACGTGTCGCCGGTCGAGGTCCCGCCGGAGGCGTTGACGGACTTGCAGCTCACGCTCACGACCTTGGTGACGGTCGCCTGCTGGGTCTGCCGGTCGAAGCCCACACCGGTGCGCTCGTGGGCCGGGGCGCCGCCGGGCCACAGCACCGCGAGCCCGACCACCACGGCCGCCGCGAACGGGATGAGGATCGCCGCGATGACCTTGCGCAGATGCTTGGAGACGGGGGCCGCCGGACCGTGACTGTGGCCGTGCCCGCCGCCGGAGCCCTGTCCATGACCGCTGTGCCCATGGCCGGGAGGTCCATCGGCGGCAGGTCCGTGGTCGACGTGTCCAGGCCCCACGTGTCCAGGGCCCACGTGTCCAGGCCCCACATGCTGATGCCCGCCGCCGAGTTCGTGTCCATGGCGGTGCTCGTGCTCGTAACCCTCGCCTGGACCGCGGCCGTTGCCGCTTCCAGGGCCGGGCCGGCGGGGCGGCTCCGGTGGCGGGTGCGGGGGCTGGTGTGTGGTGGTCACCGCCCGATCATCGCAAGAACGACAGGGGCCCTCTGTTCACCGCGCCCGAATTGACGCTAGCGTGGAGGCACCTTTGCACACGCGGGAGCTCGGAGCACCGGGCTGAGAGGGCGCTGACCTCCGTCCCAGCGATGTTTCACGTGGAACATCACCGAAGCCAGGTGATGTCCGTCACGGGACATCGACAGACGGAAGCCGCTGCGTCGACCGCCGAACCTGTTACCGGGTAATGCCGGCGTAGGGAGTAGGTCTCATGACCAACAAGGACGCACGCACGCCTGCCTTCAACCAGGATGAACGGCGCATTCAGGGCGAAACAGCCCAGGGTGGTCAGTCCCAGGAGGCCGGGAAGTCCATCGGCTGGCACAAGGCGTACGTCGAGGGTTCGCGCCCCGACCTGCGGGTGCCGGTCCGTCAGGTGCACCTCACCAACGGGCAGTCGGTCACGCTGTACGACACCTCCGGCCCGTACACCGATCCGCTCGTCGACACCGATGTCCGCCGGGGGCTGCCACCGCTTCGGGAGAACTGGATCATCTCTCGCGGTGACACCGAGGAGTACGCGGGCCGGCCGGCCCGCCCGGAGGACGACGGGATCAAGCACACCTCACCGCGAGGCGGACTGCGCAACCTCGACGCGGTCTTCCCAGGCCGGCCCCGCCTGCCGCGCCGCAGCCGCGACGGCAGGGCGGTCACGCAGCTCGCGTATGCGCGCCGGGGCGAGATCACCCCGGAGATGGAGTACGTGGCCGTTCGGGAGAACGTCGCGCCCGAAGTCGTACGCGAGGAGATCGCCGCGGGCCGCGCGGTGCTGCCCGCGAACGTCAACCACCCGGAGATCGAGCCGATGATCATCGGCAAGCGGTTCCTGGTGAAGGTGAACGCCAACATCGGCAACTCCGCGGTCACGTCCTCCATCGAGGAGGAGGTCGAGAAGATGACCTGGGCGACCCGATTCTCCTTATTGCAGGAGGATGCGGTGACGGAGGAGGTCGAATCCTGCTCGGCCGTGCATCTGCCGCATGATCTTCTTGGTTCGGGT
>NZ_JBSFHA010000114.1:0-32163 GCF_053596855.1 Streptomyces sp. NPDC001617 | reverse complement strand
GAACGGCCGGAGACGGGGTATCAACTAATCTGGCGTTGATTTTTGGCACGCTGTTGAGTTCTCAAGGAACGGACGCTTCCTTCGTACTCACCCTCGCGGGCTTTCCTCCGGGCGCTTCCCTTCGGTCTTGCGTTTCCGACTCTATCAGATCCTTTCGGCGTCTGATTCCCAGTCGGCGGGGCCTTTCGACATTCACTACGTTAGCCGATTCCCTCCGGAACTCATAATCGAGTTCTGCGAGTTCGAATTCAGGCATGCAGGCATGACGAATTCGACCCCGCCAAGGGGTGATCGTAGGTAGTGGTTTGGCCGCTTCCGGCTGCTGGCGATTGCCGTACCCGGTTCAAGCGGCTCGGGCTACGTTACGCATCCCCCAAGGGCGCGTCAACTTGAGCGGCGCCTGGGGGTGTGGGCCCGATACGGGCTCACGGTCGGGTCGTTGGCGATCCAGAAGCGCCAGGGGTGGACGCCTCCGTCGCCGGCCACACCCGTACGAGGACCGTTGAGTACCTGGTCGGAGGGTACAGGGGTGCCGGTCACCACCCTCAACGGTGTCTCGCCGGAGGCACACGCGTCCGTGCCGTCGAGGGCGCGGTCCACACCCAGGGCCGTGGCCAGGCGTGCCGGTCCTTTGGCCAGTTCTTTGTCGTTTCGGGCCGAGAGTCGACGTTTACGAGCGAGCTCGGCACCTTCGATCACCTCGCCGGCCCGCAGGAGGACCGCGCTCGCCCTGCCCTCGGGACCGCACACCAGGTTCATGCAGAACCACATGCCGTAGGTGAAGTAGACGTACACATGACCGGGCGGACCGAACATCACGTCATTGCGGGGCGTGCGGCCGCGATAGGCGTGCGAGCCGGGGTCGTTCGGGCCGTCGTAGGCCTCGACCTCCGTGAGGCGCAGGGCGATCGGACCGTCGGGGGTCGTACGGACGAGGATGCGGCCGACGAGGTCGGGGGCGACTTCCAGGACGGGGCGGTCGAAGAACTCCCTGGGGAGTGGCGTACGGTCCGTGGGCGCGATCATGACGTCCGAGCGTAGTCCAGGCGTGTGGTTGCCAAGGGGTGGTCAAGATTCCGTCCGCTTGCCAGGGTGTGGGGCGGAACCGGCCACGTCCCGAGCGCGTTTGTAGGGATCAAGGGTCCACGCGTACAAGGGTCCACACATAGAGGGAGAGACATGGGGTTCAAGAAGCTGCTCGCGAGTCTGGGGGCCGGCGGGGCTTCGGTGGAGACCGTGCTGACCGAGGTCAATGTCGTTCCGGGCGGCGTCGTCCAGGGTGAGGTGCGGATTCAGGGCGGGTCCGTGGACCAGGACATCGAGGGTCTGTCCGTGGGCCTGCAGGCCAAGGTCGAGGTGGAGAGCGGCGACGAGGAGTACAAGCAGAACATCGAGTTCACCAAGGTGCGGCTCGGTGGCGCTTTCGAGCTGCGGGCCGGGGCGGTGCACACGGTGCCGTTCGGGCTCGAGATTCCGTGGGAGACGCCCGTCACGATGATCGACGGGCAGGCGCTGCGCGGGATGCACATCGGGGTGACGACCGAGCTGGCGATCGCGCGTGCCGTCGACTCCGGTGACCTGGACCCGATCCACGTGCACCCGCTGCCGGCGCAGAAGGCTCTCCTGGACGCCTTCATCCAGCTGGGCTTCCGCTTCAAGAACGCGGACATGGAGCGCGGGCACATCCGGGGTACGCGGCAGAAGCTGCCGTTCTACCAGGAGATCGAGTTCTACCCGCCGTCGCAGTACCGGGGTCTGAACCAGGTCGAGTTGAGCTTCGTGGCGGACGAGAACGCCATGGACGTGGTGCTGGAGATGGACAAGAAGCCGGGGCTGTTCAGCGAGGGCAGTGACACCTTCCGCTCGTTCCAGGTCGGTCAGCACGACTTCCACGGGACCGACTGGGCGGCGTATCTCAACCAGTGGCTGTCCGAGGTCGGCAGCAAGCGCAACTGGTTCTAGGCTCGGGACTGCTGAATCCGTCGTCGATCAGGAGGTACCGAGGTGACCGAGCTCAAGCGGCGGCCGCTCCCCCACGATTTCCACCCGCCCGTGCCGTCGTTCACGGTCACGAGTGAGGACGTCCAGGAGGGCGCCACGCTCAAGGACGCCCAGGTCTACGCGGCCGGCAACACCTCGCCGCAGCTGCGGTGGGAGGGTTTCCCGGCCGAGACCAAGAGCTTCGCCGTGACCTGCTACGACCCCGACGCCCCCACGGGCAGCGGGTTCTGGCACTGGGTCCTGTTCGACATCCCGGCCTCGGTGACCGAGCTGCCGGTGGGTGCGGGCAGCGGGAAGTTCGAGGGGCTGCCCGAGGGCGCGATCCAGGCTCGTAACGACTATGGGTCCAAGGACTTCGGCGGTGCCGCTCCGCCCGCCGGGGACGGGCCGCACCGGTATGTGTTCACGGTGTACGCCGTGGACCAGGAGAAGCTCGGTCCGGACTCGGACGCCAGCCCGGCCTATGTGGGCTTCAATCTGCGGTTCCACGCGATCGCGCGTGCCCAGCTGATCGGCGAGTACGAGGTGTCCGCCGAAGACTGACGTTCATGGAACGTTTGCCCGCCTCTGGTCTTGGAATTGATCAGGGGCGGGCAGTTTTTATTGCGTTGTCCATCTCGGCGTGCCCGGCCAGAGTTGATCCAAGCCCGCCAGGGGGTGGGCCGATTGCACGGGAGGTGGGCTGGATGCGGGACACGCTGGTTCTGAACGCGAGCTTCGAGCCGCTGTCGACGGTGACGTTGAATCGAGCCGTCGTTCTGGTGCTGCAGGACAAGGCCGTTGTCGAGCAGGCCCACCCCGAACTGCGCATGCGCGGAGCCGATGTGGACATACCGGCGCCGCGGGTGATCCGATTGTGCAGGTATGTGCGGGTGCCGTTCCGAAGACAAGCTCCGTGGTCGAGGCGGGGGGTGCTGGTCAGGGACCGGCACAGGTGCGCGTACTGCGGGCGCAGGGCGACGACCGTGGACCATGTGGTGCCGCGGGCGCAGGGTGGTCGGGACTCCTGGCTGAATACGGTGGCCTCGTGTGCGGAGGACAATCACCGTAAGGCGGACCGGACTCCGGAGCAGGCGGGTATGCCGTTGCTGCGGCAGCCGTTCGAGCCGACGCCGGCCGACGCGATGCTGTTGGCACTGGGGACCGAGGACTTCGCGGCGCTGCCGGAGTGGCTGGCACTGGACGCCGCCTAGGACGTACGTAGCACTGGGGCCCACCTCCCGACGGAGGTGGGCCCCAGTGTCGTGGAAGAAGAAGCGCTGTCAGTCGATCGACGGCTTCTCTCGGCGTTCCGTCGCCCGGTCGGAGCTTCCGCCTCCCGAATTGCCGCCGCCGAACGGCAGGTTGCCCATGGCGCCGGAGAGGCCCTTGAGGGCGTCGCCGATTTCGCTGGGGACGATCCAGAGCTTGTTGGCGTCGCCCTCGGCGATCTTCGGAAGCATCTGGAGGTACTGGTAGGAGAGCAGCTTCTGGTCGGGGTCGCCGGCGTGGATCGCCTCGAAGACCGTGCGGACCGCCTGGGCTTCGCCCTCTGCGCGCAGAGCCGCGGCCTTCGCCTCACCCTCGGCGCGCAGGATCTGGGACTGCTTCTCACCTTCGGCGGTGAGGATGGCGGCCTGGCGCGTACCTTCCGCGGTGAGGATCGCGGCGCGCTTGTCACGGTCGGCGCGCATCTGCTTCTCCATCGAGTCCTGGATGGAGGTGGGCGGTTCGATCGCCTTGAGTTCCACGCGGTTGACGCGGATGCCCCACTTGCCGGTGGCCTCGTCGAGGACGCCGCGCAGGGCCGCGTTGATCTCCTCGCGGGAGGTCAGGGTGCGCTCCAGGTCCATGCCACCGATGATGTTGCGGAGCGTGGTGACGGTGAGCTGCTCGATGGCCTGGATGTAGCTGGCGACCTCGTAGGTCGCGGCCCGCGCGTCGGTCACCTGGTAATAGATGACGGTGTCGATGTTGACCACCAGGTTGTCCTGGGTGATCACCGGCTGCGGGGGGAACGGTACGACCTGTTCACGCAGGTCGATGCGGTTACGGATGGTGTCTATGAACGGGACCACGATGTTGAGGCCTGCGTTCAGCGTCCGCGTGTAGCGGCCGAAGCGCTCCACGATGGCGGCGCTGGCCTGTGGAATGACTTGGATTGTCCTGATCAGGGCGATGAAGACCAATACCACCAGAATGATCAGGACGATGATGACCGGTTCCATCGTCGTTCCCCGTACCCTTCTCCGCCTCGGCGCTCTCGGAAGATCTTATGGTTGTTGAAGATCTTGCTGGTCGAGTGTGACAGACCGTCGTACAACTCGTGGGCTGTTCGTATCAGTTGAGTCGTGCGAGGTCAGATGACGATCGCGGTCGCTCCCTCGATCTCCACGACATCCACTTCCTGCCCTACTTCGTAGGCGCGTTCGGTGTCGAGTGCGCGGGCCGACCAGACCTCTCCGGCCAGCTTGATCCGGCCACCGGAGCCGTCGACGCGCTCCAGGACGACGGCTTGTTTGCCCTTCAACGCGTCTACTCCCGTGGCGAGTTGGGGTCGCTGTGCCGCGTGGCGGACCGCGATGGGCCGTACGACGGCGATCAGGGCGACGGAGACGACGACGAAGGTGAGGACCTGGACGACGGTGCCGAAGCCCAGTCCGGCGAAGACGGAGGCGGCGACAGCGCCCACCGCGAGCATGCCGAACTCCGGCATCGCGGTCACGACGAGCGGGATTCCGAGCGCGGCCGCGCCGACGAGCCACCACACCCATGCGTCGATGTCGTTCACGTGGTCATGGTATGACCGCAAGTCCCGCCACGGACAGGGCGCAAAGGCCTCAGGTCAGCGGCAGACCCCGGGCGGTCCAGCGGTCGCCGGCCTGTTCCACGACGAGCGGGAGGCCGAAGCAGAGGGAGAGGTTGCGGGAGGTGAGTTCGAGCTCCAGCGGGCCGGCGGTGAGGACCTTGCCCTGGCGGATCATCAGGACGTGGGTGAAGCCGGGGGCGATCTCCTCGACGTGGTGGGTGACCATGAGCATCGAGGGGGCGATCGGGTCGCGGGCGAGACGGCCGAGGCGACGGACCAGGTCCTCGCGGCCGCCGAGGTCGAGGCCGGCGGCGGGCTCGTCGAGGAGGAGCAGTTCGGGGTCGGTCATCAGGGCGCGCGCGATGAGGGTGCGCTTGCGCTCGCCCTCGGAGAGGGTGCCGAACTTGCGGTCGATGTACTCGGTCATGCCGAGGCGGTCGAGGAAGGCGCGGGCGCGCTGCTCGTCGACCTCGTCGTACTCCTCCTGCCAGGTGGCCGTCATGCCGTACGCGGCGGTCAGCACGGTCTCCAGGACGGTCTGGCGCTTGGGGAGCTTGTCGGCCATGGCGATGCCGGCCATGCCGATGCGCGGGCGCAGTTCGAAGACGTCGGTGCCGGGCTTGCCGAGGGTCTCGCCGAGGATGGTCGCGGTGCCCTGGCTGGGGTAGAGGTAGCTGGACGCGACGTTCAGGAGGGTGGTCTTGCCGGCGCCGTTGGGACCGAGGATGACCCAGCGCTCGCCCTCCTTGACCGACCAGGAGACCTGGTCCACCAGAGCCCGGCCCTCGCGGACCACGGATACGTCCTGAAGCTCCAGAACATCGCTCATGAGCGCGTTGTCTCCCCTTGCAGTGTGACCGGTCTCGGGTCGGCGTCTCGGCTGTCGCGTGCGCTTTTGGGCGCAGCCCTCGAAGAAATCTACGCCACCGGTCGGCCGGTCCATTCCATCGGTCCGGTCCTTAGGGTGGGGGCATGCTCTCGGAACCGCGTTCAGGACGCCTTGCCGCTTGGGGAAACGCCCTCTTGGCCGGACTTGTCTCTCCCGACGACGCTGTGCTCGCGATCGTCGGGGACGATGCCGTGCACCGGATGGAGGGGCTGCCCGGTGAGTCGGGGCCGGTCGGGCTCACGCTGGCGCTGGGGCGGCTGCGGGCGCTGGGGGCGACCGGGCTGCGGGTCGCGCTGCCGGCGCCCGGACATCCGCTGGGGCTGAGCGGACCGCCGGAGTTCAACGCGCGGGCGTTGGATGCCGAGGAGGCGGTCGTCTGTCACGGCGCCGCGCTCGGGTTGGTGCCCGAGGTGTACGAGGCCGGGCCCGACGGTGATGTGCATGTCGAGGTCGTCTGGCACTGTCTGCCGGTGCGCGAGGCGCCGCCGGCCGATGTGCCGTCGCTCGGCGAGGCGGAGCGCGAGCTGGCGGAGGCGCTGCGGGAGGCGACCGAGGTGTTGGCGCGGCTGGACGTGGCCGGGTCGGGGCCGGTGGCGGAGGCGGCGATCGACGCGTACCGGGCGCGGGCCGAGCGGGGGCGGGAGGTGCTGGCGCCGGGGTATCCGCCGCGCGCGGTGCGGGTGTTGGAGCTGGCGCAGCGGGTGGGGTTGCTGGTGTCCCTCGCCGAGGAGAACGGGCACGGTGGTGCGGTGAGCGCCGGGGAGATCGTGGCGAGGACCGCCGCGTTGCGACCGGTGGAGCGGACGGCCCGGCGGGCGCAGGTGGCTGCGTACAACGCGTATGTGGAGGAGCGGGAGCGCGGGGTGCGGTGAACGCCGGCCGCACCGAGCACCGGGGCGCACGCCAAGAGGCCCCCCAGTCGCCGTTGACCGCGCCGTCGGCACCCGCGTCGGCGACGGTGAGGGCCACGGCGGCCTTCCAAGAAACGGGAACGGCACGGGCCACCGACCTCGACCGCCCGTTCGGTGCGGTCGAAAAGCTGACCGGCCTCCCGGGCGAACCCGGGAGGCCGGAGGTCACTGACCGCCGAGGGGCGGACGTCAGCGGTTGATACCCAGGTTGCCGAAGGCGGGGTTCAGCACGCCGATGACGTTCACGCTGTTGCCGACCGCGTTCACCGGGACGTGTACCGGGGCCTGAACGAGGTTGCCCGAGACCACGCCGGGCGAGCCCACGGCCTGGCCGTCGGCGTGCGAGCCGTTGGTGGCGGAGGCCATCCCGGCTCCGGCGGCGATCAGCCCGCCGGCCACCATCGTCACGGCCGCTGCCTTCTTCAGGTTCTTCACTTCTGAGTCCTCCTAGCGATGGCCGCGGCAGTCGCCGCAGCACGCACTGGAGAACGGCGGAGATCGACGGAGGTTGCGCCACCCGGGGGACATTCCCACGACGGTATGAATCTCAGCCCGGAACGGAACGCTCCGAATTGCCGGGCCGCACCGTGCGACACGGCGCGTTTCAGCCGGTCACACCGTGTCGTACGGCCCAGAGCGCGGCCTGTGTGCGGTCCGCCAGGTCGAGTTTCATCAGGATGTTCGAGACGTGGGTCTTGACCGTCTTCTCTGACAGGACGAGGGCTCGGGCGATCTCACGGTTGGAGCGGCCGTCCGCTATCAGACCGAGCACCTCGCGCTCCCGCTCGGTGAGCGAACCGGCTCTGCCGTGGCCCGAGTTGGCCTCCTCCTGGGACAACAGGGCGCCCGCGACCTCCGGTTGGAGCAGGATGTGTCCGGCGTGCACCGAGCGGATGGCGCCGGCGAGCGCGTCGGGGTCCACGTCCTTGTAGACGTAGCCGGCGGCGCCCGCACGCAGGGCGGGGACCACCGTGCGCTGTTCGGTGAAGCTGGTGACGATCAGCACGCGCGCGGGGTTGGCGAGTTCGCGGAGCTTGCGGAGGGCGTCGACGCCGTCCATGCCCGGCATCTTGACGTCCATGAGGACGACGTCGGGCCGCAACTCCTCGGCGCGGGCGACTCCTTCGGCGCCGTCGGCGGCCTCGCCGACGACCTCGATGTCGTCCTGCACCTCCAGGAACGTGCGCAGGCCACGGCGGACCACCTGGTGGTCGTCGACGAGCAGCACCTTGATTGCGTCAGCCACCGGGGACCTCCATCTCGATCGTGGTGCCCTGTCCGGGCTCCGATTCCACAGTCAGCCTGCCGCCGACCCCGCTCGCGCGATCGCGCATGGACACCAGGCCGAGATGGCGTCCGGCGCGCCGTATCGACTGTGGATCGAAGCCGCCGCCGTCGTCCATCACCCGCAGGAGCGCTCCGCTGCCGCGCCGGACCAGGGTCACATCCACGTGCGCGGCCCCGGAGTGCCGTAGGGCGTTGTGCAGAGCCTCCTGGGCGACCCGCAGGACGGCCTCCTCCTGGGCGGAGGGCAGGGCACGCACCGCGCGGCTGTCGAAGGACACACGCGCGGTGTGGGCGCGGTCGAGGACGTGGATCTGGGTGCGCAGGGTGTTGACGAGACCGTCCTCGTCGAGGGCCGCGGGGCGCAACTCCACGACGGCGGCGCGCAGTTCGTCGGCGGCCTCGGCGGCGAGCGCGGCCACCTGCTGGAGTTCGCCCTTGGCGCGGGACGGGTCGCGGTCGACGAGGGCGGCGGCGGCCTGGGCGGTCAGGCGCAGGGAGAAGAGCTTCTGGCTGACCGCGTCGTGCAGTTCGTGCGCGAGGCGGGAGCGCTCCTCGGCGATGGTCAGTTCGCGGCTGCGTTCGTACAGCCGGGCGTTGGTGAGGGCGATCGCGGCGTGCTGGGCGAGGATCGAGAGCAGTTCCTCGTCCTCGTGTGTGAAGCCGCAGTCCCCTTCGGGCTTTGAGCAGTTCTTGTTGGCGAGGAACAGCGCGCCGATGACCTCGTCGCCGTCCCGGATCGGCAGGCCCAGGAAGTCGGACATGTCGGGGTGGGCGGACGGCCAGCCCTCGAAGCGGGGGTCCTTGCGCACGTCGGCGAGGCGCTCGACCTTGGCCTCCTGGAGCATCGCGGCGAGGATGCCGTGCTGGCGCGGGAGCGGGCCGATCGCCGCCCACTGCTCGGTGCTGACGCCGTCGACCACGAACTGGGCGAACCCGCCGTGGTCGTCGGGGACGCCGAGCGCGGCGTACTGCGCGTCGAGCAGCTCTCGGGCCGAGGCGACGATCGTCTTGAGGACGTCGCGCACCTCGAGATGCCTGCTCATGGCAAGCAGCGCGTCACTGACGGCTGCGAGGCCGGACCGGGGGCCTTGGCTCATGACCTCACGGTACCGGCGGGGTGTGACACCGCGGATCGGACCCGTGACGGCACGGCCTGGGTCGGTGGGCCTAGGACCGGTGGCGTAGGTCCGGGGCCCCGGACCGGCGGCTTAGGGCGAAGGGACCCTGCGCTTTGCGGCCCGCGTCCGAGGCGGGGCGGGCGCCCCGGTTCCTACGTTGGCCGCAGGCCGTCGAAGAGCGGTGGCGACGAGGAGACGAGGGGACGCGGTGTCATGCCGGTAGCGATCATCACGGGGGCCTCGAAGGGTCTGGGGCGGGCGCTGGCCGAGGCGCTGGCCGCGCGGGGCTGGGATCTGGTGCTCGACGCCAGAACCGAGCGGGTCCTCGCGGAGACGGCGGCGCATCTCGAGAAGTACGGCACGCGCGTGACGGCTCTGCCCGGGGATGTCACGGACGCCGGCCACCGTGCCGGGCTGGTGGCGGCGGCCCGGACGCTGGGCGGCGTCGACCTGCTGGTGAACAACGCGAGCGCGCTGGGTGCCGAGCCGCTCGTACGGCTGGAGGGGCTGCCCCTGGAGGGGCTGCGGCGGGCGCTGGAGGTGAACGTGGTGGCCGCGCTGGCGCTCGTCCAGGAAGCGCTGCCGCTGCTCCGTGCGTCCGAGGCGGGCACGGTGATCGCCGTCAGCTCGGACGCGGCCGCCGAGGCCTACGAGACCTGGGGAGGGTACGGGGCGTCCAAGGCGGCCCTGGACCATCTGGCGGCCGTGCTCGGCGAGGAGGAGCCCGGCCTGCGGGTCTGGGCGGTGGATCCCGGGGACATGGCCACGGACCTGTACGCGGCCGCCGTACCGGACGACGGCGATCCGCGGCCGGCGCCGGCCCGTGTGGTGCCGGCGTTCCTGCGGCTGCTGGACGAACGTCCGGCGAGCGGGCGGTACGCGGCTCCGTCGTTGCTGGTGGAGGGGCGATGACGCTGGCGATGGGGGTCCCCCCGCGCGAGCCTGTTCGAGCGTGGGGGAGGGTACCGGCGGAACTGTCGGCCCGGATCCCGGTCGAGCAGCGTGGACCCGGGCTCGACCGGGATGCCGTACGGCTGCTCGTGTCGCGCGGGACGGAGGTGTCGCACCACGCGTTCGTGGAGCTGCCGCGGCTGCTGCGGGCCGGGGATCTGCTGGTCGTCAACACGTCGATGACGCTGGCCGCCGCCGTGGACGGGCGGGTCGGGCACGCACGCGTGGTCGTGCACTTCTCCACGCGCGGGGACGACGGGCGGTGGGCGGTGGAGCTGCGGGAGCCGGACGGGAAGGGCACCACACGCGCGCGTGCGTGCGGACCCGCCGGGGCGGAGGTGCGGCTGCCGGGTGGTGTGCGGCTGGTCCTGGAGGAGCCGCTGACCGCGTGCGGAGAGCGCCTCCGGTGGGCTCGGGTCACCGGGGCGGAGGTCCTGGGGATGCTGCGGGAGCACGGGCGGCCGATTCGCTACTCCTATACGGAGCGGGACCAGCCGCTGTCCGTCTACCGGACGGTGTTCGCGCTGCCGTCCGCCGACGGGACGGGCAGTGCGGAGATGCCGAGTGCGGCGCGGCCCTTCACCGCGGGGCTGGTGGCGGAGCTGGTGAGCCGGGGTGTGCAGTTCGCGCCGCTCACGCTGCACACCGGGGTGGCGTCGGCGGAGGCGCACGAGCCGCCGTATCCGGAGCGGTTCTCGGTGCCGGAGGCGTCGGCGCGGCTGATCAATGCGGTGAAGGCCGGAGACGGGCGGGTCGTCGCCGTCGGGACGACCGCCGTGCGGGCCGTGGAGTCGGCCGCGGGCCCTGACGGTGTCGTACGCGCGCGTGCGGGGTGGACGGACCTCGTGGTGACCCCGGAGCGCGGCGTGCGGGTGGTGGACGGACTGCTGACCGGGCTGCACGAGCCGGAGGCCTCGCATCTGCTGATGCTGGAGGCCGTCGCGGGGCGGGCCGCGGTCGACCGTGCCTACGAGGCGGCACTGGGCGGGCTCTACCTGTGGCACGAGTTCGGGGACGTCCATCTCCTCCTCCCGGACGAGACTCCTCACACAGAGCATTGCGTCAGCAACTGCTGGTGAGACTGATACGCCTTCGATGTGAGCCCGCGCATAGGGCGCAGGTCACGTACGAAGGTGGGTAGGAGAGGAAGACTCCCCTCATGAGCGGGGCGGACGGTCCAGTCTGCCCCGATTTGCCCTTCCTGCCTCCACTACCCGGGGTCGTACGTCACACCTTTGCCTCAGCATTTTGCGGCCGCTAAGAATGGCTGCCGTCGCTCAGCGCCGCGGGTTCCCGTCCGCGGCGTTTGTGCGGGAAGGACCCGTGTCCCCCGCCGGACATCGAGCGACCTCCGCGCTATTCGAAGAGGTCCGTCTGCCATGCCCAAGAACATCAACGCTCGCCGTCTCAGTCGCTCGCTGACCCGACACCACAAGATCGGGATCGCCGGTGTCGCCACCCTCGGTGCTGTCGCCATCGCGTTCTCCGCGGTGCCCAGCAACGCCGACACGACCACGAACGAGGCCTCCGCCTCCACGGCCGCGGTGGTGTACGGCAACGAGCAGATCAAGGACGTCAAGGCCGGCGTCACCGACCAGCTCGCCGGTGCCAGCGTGAAGGCCCAGCAGATAGCCGCCAAGAAGAAGGCCGCTGCCGAGCTCGCCGCCAAGAAGAAGGCCGCCGCCGAGCTCGCCGCCAAGAAGAAGGCCGCCGCCCAGGCCGCCGCGAAGAAGAAGGCCGCCGCCGCGGCCGCGGCCAGGAAGAAGGCCGAAGCCGCGCGCAAGGCCAAGGAGGCCGCGAGCCGGTCCGCGAAGCGCGCCGCGCTCAAGAAGGCCGCCACGAAGGCCTACGCCAACAACCTCAACGGCTGGATCAAGCACTCCCTCGCCATCATGAAGAGCAAGGGCATCCCGGGCTCCTACAACGGGCTGTACCGCAACATCATGCGCGAGTCCTCGGGCAACCCGAACGCGATCAACGACTGGGACATCAACGCCATCAACGGCGTCCCGTCGAAGGGCCTGCTGCAGGTGATCCCGCCGACCTTCACCGCGTACCACGTCGCCGGCACCTCCTGGAACATCTACGACCCGGTCGCCAACATCACCGCCGCCGCCAACTACGCGGCCGACAAGTACGGCTCGATCGACAACGTCAACAGCGCGTACTGAGGTCGGCGCGGACCTCTGCACGTGAACGCCGAAGGGCGGCACCCCTCACGGGTGCCGCCCTTCGCGCCGTACGAGAGCCGCGTACGAGAGCGTCGTACGGGAAGAGCTACTTGCGCATGACCTCCGGCTCGTGGCGGCGCAGGAAGCGGGCCACGAAGAAGGCGCAGATCACGCCGAGAACGATCAGGGCGACCATGTCGAGGCTCCAGGCGCCGACGGTGTGCTCCCACAGGGGGTCGTTGGGCTTGCCCTTGCCGGGCGGGCTGATCCGGTTGAAGTCCAGCGTGGCGCCGGCCGCGGCGACCGCCCAGCGCGAGGGCATCAGGTACGAGACCTGGTTGACGCCGATCGCTCCGTTCAGGGCGAAGAGGCAGCCGGTGAAGACGACCTGGACGATCGCGAACATGACCAGCAGCGGCATGGTCTTCTCGGAGGTCTTCACCAGCGCGGAGATGATCAGGCCGAACATCATCGAGGTGAAGCCCAGCGCCATGATCGGCAGGCAGAGCTCGAGCATCGGGAGGTCGACGAAGACCAGGCCCTTGGTCGGGATCGTCCGGCTGGCGAAGCCGATGAGGCCGACCATCAGGCCCTGCAGCACCGTGACGAAGCCGAGCACGCAGACCTTGGACATCAGGTACGCGGAGCGGGACAGGCCGGTGGCTCGCTCCCGCTCGTAGATGACCCGTTCCTTGATCAGCTCACGGACCGAGTTCGCGGCGCCGGCGAAGCAGGCGCCGACCGCGAGGATCAGCAGGACCGTGGTGGCCGTGCCGTTCGGGACGGGCTGCTTGGTCGCCGGGTTGATCTCCGTGTTGACCAGCAGGTCCTTGCCCGAGTCGATGAGCAGGCTCACCGAGCCGAGGACCAGCGGCAGGATCACCGTCAGGGCGAGGAAGCCCTTGTCGGAGGCGATGACGGAGACGTACCGCCGCACCAGCGTGCCGAACTGACTCATCCAGCCCTGTGGCTTGGGCGGCTTCATCGCCTGCATCGGAGGCATCTGTACGCTCTGCGGCGCTATGGCGTCGATGTCGGCGGCGTACATCTGGTAGTGCTGCGAGCCCTTCCAGCGTCCGGCCCAGTCGTAGTCGCGGTAGTTCTCGAAGGCGGAGAAGACATCGGCCCAGGTTTCGTAGCCGAAGAAGTTCAGCGCCTCCTCGGGCGGGCCGAAGTAGGCGACCGCTCCGCCCGGAGCCATCACCAGCAGCTTGTCGCACAGGGCGAGTTCGGCGACGGAGTGGGTGACGACCAGGACCGTACGACCGTCGTCGGCGAGGCCGCGCAGCAGTTGCATGACATCGCGGTCCATGCCGGGGTCGAGACCCGAGGTCGGCTCGTCCAGGAAGATCAGGGACGGCTTGGTGAGCAGCTCCAGGGCCACCGAGACGCGCTTGCGCTGGCCGCCGGAGAGGGAGGTGACCTTCTTCTCCTTGTGCACGTCGAGCTTCAGCTCGCGCAGCACCTCGTCTATGCGGGCCTCACGCTCGGCGCCGGTGGTGTCGGCCGGGAAGCGCAGCTTGGCCGCGTACTTGAGGGCCTTCTTGACCGTCAGTTCCTTGTGCAGGATGTCGTCCTGCGGGACCAGACCGATGCGCTGGCGCAGCTCGGCGAACTGCTTGTACAGGTTGCGGTTGTCGTAGAGGACGTCGCCCTGGTTGGCGGGCCGGTAGCCGGTGAGCGCCTTGAGCAGGGTCGACTTGCCCGAGCCGGACGGACCGATGACCGCGATCAGGGACTTCTCCGGGACGCCGAAGGAGACGTCCTTCAGGATCTGCTTGCCGCCGTCGACCGTGACGGTCAGATGGCGGGCCGAGAAGGACACCTCACCGGTGTCGACGAACTCCTCGAGACGGTCGCCGACCAGGCGGAACGTGGAGTGACCGACGCCGACGATGTCGTTCGGGCCGAGCAGTTGCGAGCCGCCCTTGGGGATCGGCTGGCCGTTGACGTACGTGCCGTTGTGCGAGCCCAGGTCGCGGATCTCGAAGCGGCCGTCGGGCGTCGCGTGGAACTCGGCGTGGTGGCGGGAGACCTGCAGGTCGGAGACGACCAGCTCGTTCTCCAGGGCACGGCCGATGCGCATGATGCGGCCGATGGAGAACTGGTGGAACGTGGTCGGGCTGCGGTCGCCGTAGACCGGCGGCGCCCCCGCACCCCCACCGGGGCCCTGCTGCTGCGGGAGCTGCGGCGCGGCCTGCTGCGGCTGCGGCCAGCCGGACTGCGGGGCCTGCTGCTGCGGCGGGGTGGCCTGCTGCTGGGGCGGGGCCTGCTGCGCCCAGCCGGGGGCCGCGCCCTGGGCGGCGTACGGCTGTTGCTGCGGCTGGGCCTGCGGGGGCACCACGGCAGCGGCGGTGCCGGAGACGGTCACGCGCGGGCCGTCGGTCGCGTTGCCGAGGTGGACCGCCGAGCCGGGGCCGATCTCCATCTGGTGGACGCGCTGCCCCTGTACGAACGTGCCGTTCGTGGAGCTCTTGTCCTCGATGACCCAACTGCGGCCGCTCCAGCTGATCGTGGCATGGCGCCAGGAGACCCTGGCGTCGTCGAGCACGATGTCGCCCTGCGGATCGCGTCCGAGGGTGTACGGCCTGGACGGGTCGAGCGTCCAGGTACGTCCATTCAATTCCAGTACGAGTTCCGGCACTCCATGCCCCACTGAGTAGTCCCCCGAGTTACCCCCAACACAGGGAGTCTAGGGATGTCGAACATCGTCGGGAACTATTTCAGGCTCGCCCCTCTGACCGAAAGTCGGGCCTTCTGAACACCACGCAGGGGCGGTTCGTCCGGTTCCGTTGACGGGGTTGAAACCGACCCGGAGAGTGGTAATCCACGCGAGGGGGACATGCGCGGCGATGTGCCGCGCCGCGGATCGGGGGGTCTGCCATGAGCGCGTCGTCGGGTGTCGAGTCCGTGAGGAACGGTGCGAGGGTTCCGTGGGGCGATGTCCTGCTGTCCGCGATCGCCTCCGTGAGCTGGGCGTTGATCGGGATGGCCGGTACGGCGGCGCTCGGTCTGCATCTGCTGGAGGCGGACGCGGCGGGCTCGCTCGGCCCGATGACAGCGGCTGTCGTTGCCCTTGGGGCGGGCGGTTCGGTGACACCGTCCGGCGACGTCTCCGCGTTCGGCCTGAAGGGCGCGGAGGCTCATACGGCCGTCACGATCACGCCGCTGGGGGTGAGCCTGGTGGGCGCGCTGCTCCTGTCCTGGTTCTTCCTACGTTCCTTGCGGTCCGCGGGAGTTGTGATCGCGCCGGCCGAACTCCTCGCGCGCGCGGGCGCGGTGGTCGCCCTCTTCGTGGCGACGCTGGGCGGGCTGGCCTGGGCGGGGCATGACGTCATCACGATCGACGGCGGCTCGCTGGGGCTCGACAAGCTGCCCGGCGGTGGCGGAGGCGGTGGCATCAAGGTCCCGGGCCTCGGGGACCTGGGGAACATCGGCGGACTGCTTCCGGACAACATCGGCAACCTGATCAACGCGAAGGCGGGGGTCGGCTTCAGCGTCGACACGGCGCCGACCCTGCTCGGGGGTCTCGGCTGGTCGGCCGGCATCCTGCTGATCGCTCTGCTGGCCTCGCGCCGCACGCCGCTGCCGCGCGGCTGGGAGGCGGTTCACCGCGTGGTCCGGCCGGCGGCATCCGCCATCGTCACGGTGATGCTGGTCTCGGTGGCGGCCGGGTTCGCGGCGGCGGCGTACGCGGCGATCGGTGACGCCCACCCCAAGCGGATCTTCGGCGCGGCGTTGCTGGGTGCCCCCAACGGCACCTGGCTCGGCATCCCGATCGGCCTCTTCATCCCCTTCGACGGCAAGGCGACGGGCGCCCTGACCAAGCTCCTCCCGAACCCCCTGGACGACCTCCTCACGGCGAAGACCAACCAGTCGGTGACGCTGGGCAGGCTGGCCGACCTGGACGGGCGGGTGTGGCTGCTGGGGGTCGCGGCGGCGTTGCTGATGCTGCTGGCGGGGGTGCTGGCGGCGGTGCGGACGCCGGTGAGTGGTGGGGCGGCCCCGGGCGGACCCGGGGGTGCGGGTCCTGCGGGGGTACGAGGGGCTGGTGCCCTTGGGTTCGCTGGGCGGTGTGCCTTGCGGCTGGGGGTCGTTACGGCCCTGACCTTGCCGTTGCTCGCCTGGCTGACCGAGGTGTCGGTGGATGCCTCGCTGTCCGTGCTGGGGTTCGACGCGTTCGGGGCCGGGATCACGTTGCAGGGCAACCTCGGTATGGCTCTGTTGCTCGGTGCCGTGTGGGGCGCGGGGGCAGGGGGCGCGGGCGCGCTGTTGGCTTGGGTGACCGGGGCGGCGGGGCGGCGGGCGGCACCGTTGGCGCGGACGGGTGTGGCAGCGGGGGCGGGGCCCGGGGGCGCCGGGTATCCGGGGTACGTTCCGCCGTCCGGGGTGCCGACGGGGGCGCCGGGGGCCTACGGGGGTGGGACGTCCGGGCCGTATGTGCCCAGTGCCTCCTATCGGGCGCCCAACCCGGCCACCAATCCGTATCTGCAGGTGCCGGACGAGGTGAGGGAGCCGGAGGACGCGCGGCCGCCAGACCGGGCCCGGCCGGGTGAGGGCGCGCGGCCGGACGAACGGGGAGGACGGTTCGGCGCCCGGGAGCGCGGGCGGCCGTTCGGAGGAGCACGGTACGAGGACGCCTCGCAGCCGGCCGACGGGGGTGCCGGCACGGGTACGGGTGCGGGTGGTGGCAGGGGCGCCGGCACGGGTACGGGTGCGGGTAGTGGCAGGGGCGCCGGCACGGGTACGGGTGCGGGTAGTAGGCGGGGTGCCGGCACTGGAACGGGCACAGGCGTCGGCACGGGCACGGGCGCGGGCTCCGGCCCCAGCCCCGGCTACGGGCCGGGCTCCGGGCCGGGCTCCGGGCCGGGCCCCAGCCCCGGCTACGGGCCGCCGGGCTCCGGGCCGGGCTACGGCTCCGGCCATGGACCGGACTCCGGCCATGGACCGGACTCCGGTCCCGGCCCCGGCGCCCCCGAGCCCGGGACTGGACATGACCCCGATGGCGACCCCGACTCCGGCTCCGGTCCCGGTCCCGGTCCCGGCACCACCGACATGTACGGCGCCCCCACGGTGGCCCGCCCCTTCGGAGGGCCGCCTCCTCGGCGGCAGCCTCCCCCGCCACCGCCTCCCCCGCCCCCGCCGCCACCGCGGAGGCCGAAGGGCGGCCGCTGACGGCGCCGGGTTGTCTGTCGAGGCATCCCTCGGCTGCCGGTGCCGTCGAGGCAATCGTGGCCGGTGCGTAAGGTGCTCGCCATCCGGGCGACACCCAGTGTTCCGTGTCCGCTAGGCGGACCGCAGCGGCGGTCGGCACTGGGTGCCGGATACGGTGGGTACACCATGAGCGCTTCGCAGATCCCGACTTCTGACGTCACGCCCGACGCCCCCACCCTCCTCGTCAAGATCTTCGGCAAGGACCGGCCGGGCATCACGGCCGGCCTCTTCGACACCCTCGCCGCCTACTCCGTCGACGTGGTCGACATCGAGCAGGTCGTCACCCGTGGCCGGCTCACCCTGTGCGCACTGGTGACCCCGCCGATGGCCGGGCTCGAGGGAGATCTGCGCGCCACCGTCCACAGCTGGGCGGAGTCGATGAAGATGCAGGCGGAGATCATCTCCGGCCGCGGCGACAACCGGCCGCGCGGTCTCGGGCGCTCCCTGGTCACCGTCCTCGGTCATCCCCTCACGGCGGAGGCGACCGCGCGCATCGCCGCGAAGATCGCCAGCGTCGGTGGCAACATCGACCGTATCTTCCGTCTCGCCAAGTACCCGGTCACGGCCGTCGAGTTCGCGGTCTCCGGCGTCGAGACCGCGCCCCTGCGCACCGCACTGGTGACGGATGCCGCGGCACTCGGTGTCGACGTGGCGGTCGTCGCCGCGGGGCTGCATCGGCGGGCGCAGCGGCTCGTCGTCATGGACGTCGACTCGACGCTCATCCAGGACGAGGTCATCGAGCTGTTCGCCGCGCACGCGGGCTGCGAGGACAAGGTCGCCGAGGTGACCGCGGCCGCGATGCGCGGGGAGCTGGACTTCGAGCAGTCGCTGCACGCGCGCGTGGCGCTGCTGGAGGGGCTGGACGTCTCGGTGGTGGACAAGGTGCGCAGCGAGGTGCGGCTGACGCCGGGCGCGCGCACGCTGATCCGTACGCTGAAGCGGCTCGGGTATCAAGTGGGTGTCGTCTCCGGCGGGTTCACCCAGGTCACCGACGATCTCAAGGAGCGTCTCGGGCTGGACTTCGCCCAGGCCAACACTCTGGAGATCGTCGACGGCAGGCTCACCGGCAAGGTCACCGGCGAGATCGTGGACCGCGCGGGCAAGGCGCGGCTGCTGCGCCGCTTCGCCGCCGAGGCGGGCGTACCGCTCGCCCAGACCGTGGCCATCGGCGACGGCGCCAACGATCTGGACATGCTCAACGCCGCCGGCCTCGGCGTCGCCTTCAACGCGAAGCCGGTCGTCCGGGAGGCCGCGCACACCGCGGTGAACGTGCCCTTCCTGGACACCGTCCTCTACCTGCTGGGCGTCACCCGCGAAGAGGTCGAGGCCGCGGACACCCACGACGAGGAGTGAGGGCTCCGCACCGCAGGAGTGGGGAGACCCGCACCGGGACCAGGGGACCCGCACGGAGCAACGGCGAGGGGCCCGGCACCCGCGTCATGGCGGTGCCGGGCCCCTCGGCCGTCGTAGGGCTTACTCGGTCGGCGCCCAGTAGTCGATCAGTGTGGCCACGGCCGGCTCCAGGGACTTCCAGGAGCCGTCGAAGGACAGTACGGCGAAGGCGGCGGCCGGAAAGCCGCGGCGGCTCATCCGGTCACGGGCGTCGCCCTCGGCCGAGCCGGACAGAATGTCCGCGAGGCCCTGCACGCCCGGGTTGTGGCCGATCAGGACGAGGCTCTGGACGTCGTCGGGCGTCTCGTTGAGCAACGCGATCAGCTCGCCGGGCGAGGCCTCGTAGATCCGCTCCTCATAGACGGTTTTCGGCCGATGAGGCAGCTCGTGGACGGCGAGCTTCCAGGTCTCGCGGGTCCGGATCGCGGTGGAGCACAGGGCCAGATCGAAGGGGACTGCGGTGTCGGCCAGCTTGCGTCCGGCGACGGCGGCGTCCATCCGGCCCCGCTCGGCGAGGGGGCGCTCATGGTCGGTCATCTGTGGCCAGTCGGCTTTCGCATGCCGGAAAAGGACGATCCTGCGGGGTTCTGCGACGCTCATGGCACCCAGCTTCGCATGAAACAGGCCATGGGGCGCAGGGAGTTGACCAGCGGCCGGGACGGGCCCCGAGCCCATGCTCAGCGGGCTATGAGCTGCTGTACGCGCTCGAAGAGGTGGGTGATCAGCGGGTCGCCCGTCGCCGCCTGGGCGTCCGTCGGGTTCAGCATCAGGGCCAGCAGCACGATGAAGGCGAGCGTGGGCAGGACGAGGGCCCACCAGGGCAGCCTGATGTCGACGCCGCCCGTGGTCGCCGGATGGGGCCGGGTGTGCGACTGGGCGGACATGGGTGCCTCCGTGGATCTTCGAGTGGTGGGTGGTCCGCCGCTCGCGGCCACACTTCGAAGGTACGGAGTCGGGGGCCCTCAACCCATCCGGAGATCCACCCAGTTGACCCTGACACTCACCCCCTAGGGGATGGGGGGGCTAGCCCCACCATCGGCGCCCCTCGGCGGATGTCACGGCGAGGCGATCGTGGCGACGATGGCGATGATCACGAAGATGGCGAAGAACGAGCCGAAGACGAGCAGCATCTTCTTCTGGCCGTTCTGGGGGTTCGGATCGAGCACTGGCATACGGCAAGTCTCGCACCCCCTGCCCACCGCGGTTCCCCCGGGGTCAGCGGGCCGCCTCGTCCTCGACCGTGCGGTCCCGGCCCGCCAGGACGCCGACCACCATCTGCGGGAGCATGAGCGCGGCCATGAGCGCGATCGGCAGGCCCCAGCCGCCGCTGTGCTGGTAGAGGACGCCGACCAGCAGCGGGCCGGGGATGGAGATCAGATAGCCGGTGCTCTGCGCGAAGGCCGACAGCTGGGCGACGCCGGCACCGGTGCGGGCCCGCATGCCGACCATCGTGAGGGCGAGCGGGAAGGCGCAGTTGGCGACGCCCAGCAGCAGCGCCCAGGCCCAGGCGCCGTCGGCCGGTGCGAGATAGAGGCCGGCGTATCCGGCGAGGCCGCAGACGCCGAGCACGAGGACGATCGGGCCCTGGTGCGGCAGCCTGGTGGCGACCCGCGGGATGACGAAGGCCAGCGGCACGCCCATCACCATCGTGACGGCGAGCAGCAGCCCCGCCGTGCTCGCGGAAACTCCCGCGTCCCGGAAGATCTGCGCCATCCAGCCCATGGTGATGTAGGCGGCCGTGGCCTGGAGCCCGAAGAAGACGGCGAGCGCCCAGGCGGTACGGCTCCGGGTGATGCGCAGCGCGGGTGCCGCGTCCCGGGCCGACGGCTCCGCCACACGCGCGTGCTCCTCGCGCCGGGTCGGCTCCTGGCCGGAGGGCGCGCCCCGGCCCCGTACGAACGGAATCCACGGCAGTACGGCCGCCCCCGCGAGCCCCGCCCACACCGCGAGGCCGGTCCGCCAACTGCCGCCCAGCGCGTCGGTCATGGGCACCGTCACCGCGGCGGCGGCCGCCGTGCCCAGGGCGAGGGCCATCGAGTACAGGCCGGTCATGGAGCCGACCCGGTCCGGGAACCAGCGCTTGACGATGACCGGCATCAGGACGTTGCTGACGGCGATGCCCATCAGGGCGAGTGCGCTGCCGACCAGGAAACCTGCCGTCCCGCCCGCGTACGGCCGTATGAGAAGGCCGCCGGTGATGGCGACCATGCCCGCGCAGACCACCGCGCCCGGGCCGAAGCGGCGGGCGAGGCGCGGGGCCATGACGCCGAAGACGGCGAAGCACAGCGGCGGCACGGAGGTGAGCAGGCCGGCGACGCTGCCGCTCATGCCCAGCCCGTCGCGGACTTCTTTGAGGAGCGCGCCGAGGCTGGTGATGGCGGGACGCAGGTTCAGCGCGGCCAGCACCATGGCGAGCACGAGCAGACGTGTCGTCCACGCGCGCGTGGCGGGTCGCTGGGGTTCGTCCGCGGCCGAGCTGCGCACTGCCGTGGACGTCGTCGTCCGGGTTTCCTCACACACCATGAGGCCCATCATAGAATCATAGGATGATTGGTTGTCCACCCCTTGGCCGGCCGCACCCGGCCACCTCGTGCGAAGGTGTGCCATGCCCCTGAGTCATCCCCGTCGTTCGGCGCTGTCCGAGCAGGTCATCGCGGCGCTGCGGAATGAGATCACCTCCGGTGAGTGGCCGGTCGGCTCACGCATTCCGACGGAGCCCGAGCTCGTCGAGCAGCTGGGCGTCGCCCGCAACACGGTCCGCGAGGCCGTCCGCGCGCTCGCGCACAACGGCCTGCTGGACATCCGCCAGGGCTCGGGCACCTACGTCGTGGCGACCAGCGAGCTGGCGGGCGTGATGCACCGCCGCTTCGCCGACGCGGACCCCCGGCACATCGCCGAGCTGCGCTCCACACTGGAGTCGGCGGCGGCCGGCCTCGCGGCCGAGCGGCGCACGGAGAAGGACCTCAAGCAGCTCGACGCGCTCCTCGTGCGGCGCGAGGAGGCCTGGGAGTCCGGCGACACGGAGGCCTTCGTGACGGCCGACGCGACCTTCCATCTCGCGGTCGTCTCCGCGTCCCACAACGACGTGATGACCGCGATGTACGCCGACCTCGGCGAGGTGCTGCGGGACTGGCTGCGTGAGGACGTGGGCGAGGAGCTGACGCCGGAGACGTACATGGACCACACCCGCCTGGTCGACGCGATCCGCGCGGGCGACGCCGAGGCGGCGGGCCGGGAGGCGGCGAGCTATCCGTTCCTGTGCCGTCCGGGACGGTTCACCCCTGCTGATGGCTGACCCACACCGAGCGCACGTTCTCCCAGCAGCGCCCCGTGAGCCGCACGGTCATCGCCGGCCCCGTGTCGACCGGGGTGCCGTCGGTGTCGAGGTCCCACCACTTGTCGCACTCGATGTGCAGGCTGACGCGGTCGATCCCCGGATAGGGGTTGTGGCAGTACGCGGTCACATGGGACCCGGTGGTCCTGGTACGGCACTCGGCGCCGAAGGGCTGCGTCGAGACGGGTCCCTTCACGCGCGCGTGCGGCACCGCTTCGTAGGGCAGGGACAGCACGAGGGCGAGGGCCACGGTCACTGAGGCCAGGCTGCTGGACAGGCGCACAAGGGGACCTCCTCGGCCGAGCTGGGGAGGGAAGCGTGTGGTGAACGCTTCATCCAGAGTGCGCGGTTGCGGGCCTCGGACGCCTGGTCGGATAGACCGAACGGGGGACGCCCCGCTCCCATGGGGAACGGGGCGTCGACGACGTACCGGAGATCAGGCACCGATGGCGTGCAGACCGCCGTCGACGTGGATGATCTCGCCGGTGGTCTTCGGGAACCAGTCGCTCAGCAGGGCGACGATGCCCTTGCCCGCCGGCTCCGGGTCCTTGAGGTCCCACTCCAGCGGGGAGCGGTTGTCCCAGACGGAGGCCAGCTCGCTGAAGCCCGGAATGGACTTGGCGGCCATGGAGCCGATCGGGCCCGCGGAGATCAGGTTGCAACGGATGCTCTGCTTGCCCAGGTCACGGGCGAGGTAGCGGCTGGTGGCCTCCAGGGCGGCCTTGGCCGGGCCCATCCAGTCGTACTGCGGCCAGGCGTACTGCGCGTCGAAGGTGAGGCCGACGACCGAGCCGCCGTTCTGCATCAGCGGCAGGCAGGCCATGGTCAGCGACTTCAGGGAGTACGCCGAGACGTGCATGGCGGTGGCCACGGACTCGAACGGCGTGTTGAGGAAGTTGCCGCCGAGCGCGTCCTGCGGCGCGAAGCCGATGGAGTGCACGACGCCGTCGAGGCCGCCGAGCTCCTCGCCGACCAGGTCGGCGAGCCGGCCCAGGTGCTCGTCGTTGGTGACGTCGAGCTCGATGACCTTGGTGGGCTTCGGGAGCTTCTTTGCGATGCGCTCGGTCAGCGTGGGCCGCGGGAACGCGGTCAGGATGATCTCGGCGCCCTGCTCCTGGGCCAGCTTGGCGGCGTGGAAGGCGATGGAGGACTCCATCAGCACACCGGAGATCAGGACGCGCTTGCCCTCGAGAATTCCGCTCATGGTGTTCAGTGACCCATTCCCAGTCCGCCGTCAACGGGGATGACGGCTCCAGTGATGTACGAGGCGTCGTCCGAGGCGAGGAACCGCACCGTCGCGGCGACCTCCTCGGGCTGCGCGTACCGGCCGAGCGGCACCTGCTTCACGATGCCCTCGCGCTGCTCGTCGGTGAGCACCTTCGTCATGTCGGTGTCGACGAAGCCGGGCGCGACGACGTTGAAGGTGATGTTGCGCGAGCCCAGCTCACGGGCGAGGGAGCGCGCGAAGCCGACCAGGGCGGCCTTGGAGGCGGCGTAGTTGGCCTGGCCGGGGCCGCCGTACAGGCCGACGACCGAGGAGATCAGGACGACGCGGCCCTTCTTGGCGCGCAGCATGCCGCGGTTGGCGCGCTTGACCACGCGGAAGGTGCCGGTGAGGTTGGTGTCGAGGACGGACGTGAAGTCCTCCTCGGACATGCGCATCAGGAGCTGGTCCTTGGTGATGCCGGCGTTGGCGATCAGCACCTCGACCGGGCCGTGCTCGGCCTCGATCTCCTTGTAGGCCTGCTCCACCTGCTCAGTGTCGGTGATGTCGCACTTGACGGCCAGGAAGCCGGCCGGCGGTTCCCCCGAGCGGTACGTGATCGCGACCTTGTCGCCGGCGTCGGCGAATGCGCGGGCGATGGCGAGGCCGATGCCCCGGTTGCCTCCGGTGACGAGAACCGAGCGGCTCAACGGATCACCCTTTCGATAGGGGTCTGACACATCCGCCCGGACAGCTGGATGACAGGCGGCTTTCCCGAAAACCTATCGGTCCCGGCCCCCCCGGGGACAATCGGGCACCGACAGTGGCTTACGGGACTCGCTGTCGGGTTTCTACAGTCGAGCAGCCGGATCAGTCCGGCATTCCGGGGGCGTGGGCGGGCAGTCCCTCCGCACGAGCCCTCTCAAGCATCCTGCGGTCGTAGGTCACCACCGCGGTCAGGTCGTCCCCCAGGGACAGCGCACTGGCCACGTGAACCGCGTCCAGCGTTCGCAGGCGCCCGACCAGCAGGGCCGCGCCGTCACGCACGTCTCTGGTGAGAAGGATCTCCGTGACCCGAGCGTCCAGGTCTTCCATCGCCTTGGGAAAGTGCCCCATGAGGTCCAAGGTCCGTACAGTCTCGACGAAGCCGAGCGTGCTGGTGGCGAGCGGCTGGGTGACTCTCTGCCGGAGGAAGATGTCCAACTCCACCCAGTGATTACGTCGAGTCATCCAGGTGACCAGCGCGGACGTGTCCATGTAGATCAACGGTCGTCCTCCTCGCGCTCGGCCAGGAGTACCGCCAGGGGGTCGACATCCTCCGCTACCTGGTAGTGGGGCATGCTGTGCAGGTCGGCAGCCGTGAACGTCTTGAGCTTGATCTTTCCCTGCGCCACCAGGTGCGCGTACCGCTCCATGGGCCCCCCGGCGGGCGACAGTATCGCGATCACGGTGCCATGCCGGGTGACCTGAATTGCCTCGCCCTTCTCGACGCGGGCGAACACAGCACTGGGGTTGTACGAGAACTCGCGGACCGAGATGGCGCTCATGACGGGCTCCCTCGACGGGGCAGACATTGTGCCTACATTCACGGAATTGTACCCACGCCCGGAGTCCAGTGCCTCCGGCCCGTTCACACGATCGCGGGATTTCCGTAGCACTTCTTGTACTTGTGCTCCGAACCGCACCAACAGGGCCCGTTACGGGCGGGAGGCCAGGCCACCCACGGTGACCCATCCGACGGCGAGGTGAGCGGCACCCTGTCCGACAGCTCACGCAAGGTGCGCTCGACCTGCCGCAGGTGGCCTGTGTGGTCATCGCCGTTCGCGTCCACGACCGCCGGCCAACGGGCCATGAGTTGCGCGAACTCCTCCGGCGGCCAGAACAGGGTGTCCTCAGCGCTCCCCAGGGCGCCCTTTCCTCCTCGCCCATCGCGGCGGCGAGATCCTCCATCTCGACCCGCAACGCGTCGGCCCCTCCCTCGGCCAGCCGCTTCAGGCGGAGCGGGTCGTGGGAGCTCGTCCAGCGGACGCACCCGGCCGAGTACGGGCGAAGCGCGCCTCTCGTGCACTTCGTCGGCCACGTCGTCCCAGTCGTCGTGGGTCTCGCCGAGCAGGCGCCGCACTCGGTGGCGGCCGATGAGGAGTTCCTCCAGCCCGAACGAGTCCCGGAAGTCGTCGACCACGTCCGCCGTCACCGCGGCACCGGCACCGAGTGCCTGCGTGACGCCCGTCGTAGGCGGCCGTCGCCGTCTCGTCGGCGTACTCGAAGGCCCCGGCGACGAGACTCCAGGCGGTGGCGTCCCTGGGGTGCCGCGCACGGAACGTGGCGGCCGCGGTCCGCGCCTCTTCCTGACGCCCCGCCTCCCACAGCGTGTCGATGCGCCATGCGTCGACCACGTCCCGCTCCCGGCAACCGTCCGACTCCGGGTCGAGCAGTTGCCCGTAGACCGCGAGGGCGCGGTCGTGTTGCCCAGCGCTCCGCCAGGCGTCGGCGGCCTCGCGGAGCAGTTCCTCCCGGTCCTCGGGGTACTGCTCCACCAACCGCTCATACTCCGCTGCGGCCTGGGCGGGAGTGGAGGGGTGCCGGGTGCGACGGGTCTTGTTCTTGCCGGACGTGCGTCGCTTGCTGGCCATGAACTCACCGTAGTGCGGCCGGAACCGGCGCCGCCGGGGAACCCTGTGTGATCACCCGCCTGAGGGGTACGCCGGCCCGCCGCCGCTCTTCAGACGGCCCGAACCGTGCGCACACTGTCGGCGGACTCCGCGAGGGACTCGACGTCCGTGGCCAGTTCCCGCCACGGCCGGGACAGGTCGACGACGTGCCGAAAGATCCTCAACCGTCCTTCCCCCACCGGTACTTCGACCACACCTTCGCTCCCCGACGCGTAGACGAGGTGCCCCTCGCCGAGACCGAGGCGCACGCAGTACGCCGTCATCTGGTAGAGGTCGTCGCGCTGCGGCCTGGTCTTGAACTTGGCGTCGACCACGACGGCTGGCCGCTGGACGCCGTCGTGCGGCGAGGGCAGGTAGTGCACGAGGTCCGGCTTGAGGACGTGCCGGCCCGCCGTATCGAGGAAATGGCTGCGGTCCTGGGGCTCGGGCCGCCCCCCGACGCGATGGCGCAGTGCCTCGCCGACCGCCCGGGCGAGGTAGGCCTCGAAGAGCCGCCACATGACGACGAGCATGCCGTCGACGGCCAGCTGTCGGCCGTCGCCGAGTTCGTACGAACCGCCGCGCAGGACGAGTTCGGCCAGTACGAGGGCGTGGGCGTAGCGGGCGTTGCGGCGACCGGGCGTCCACTCGGGCGGTCGGGCTCCGGCGGGCAGGAGCCCGACCCCGTCGAGGCGGGCCGTGAGGCGTTGCAGGGCGGCACGGAGGCCGGGGTCGAGGCCAGGGACGCGCAGGAGGCGGCGGGTGGCGGCGAGAAGGAGGCGGTTCTCCGGTATGTCGGGGGTGTGGTCGTCGTAGACGACCTCCAGGGGGACCGGGACGCCGGGTCTGCGACGGATCTGATCGGCGTGGCGGATGCGGCCACGGACGACGTGCAGGGTGTCGTCCGTTTCCCGGTAGTCGTGGAGGACACCCTGACCGAGCGCGTGTCCGGCGGCCGAGACGAAGGCGTGGGCGAGGGCCGGCAGCAGGTCGGGGCGGGGTTCGGCGGTGACGGGGCGGGGGTCGAACTCGACGCGGTCCGGGGCGTAGGCGACGAGATGGAGGAGCCGGTCGACGGGCACTTTGGGGGTGATGGTCAGCTGTACGGTCCCCTCCCCCGCACCCAGCCGCACGGAGCCGACGCGGTCCTTCGCCCTCAGCCGCCAGCGGGTCGCGCTCTCGGGATGCAGGGCGAGCAGCTTCGGATGGGCGGCGAGGGTCGCGAGCTGGGGTGGTGTCAGGTCGTACGTGGTCCAGCCGCCGTTCTCCTCCAGCTTGACGGGGCGTGCGAGGTCGCCGCACCGGGGGGAGCGGGTGTGGCGGAGGTTCACGAGTCCGCCGGGGCGTCGTCGGTGTCATCGGCGGTGGGCTGCCGGATGCCCAACCGATCACGCAGGGCGTCCAACGCGTACACCGTCTCCACTGCCACGCCTTCACCCCAGTGATGCTCGGTGAGGAGCGGGATGATCTGGGTGCGCCAGAGGCGTTCGAGGGCGCCGTCGCCGGTATGGGCGAGGTCCTGCATGAAGTACGACGGTCCGACGCGGAAGGAGCGGTCGCCCGGATTGCCCTCGGCCAGCATCCTGTTGATCTCGTCGAGGATCCGGGCATGCGTGACGTCGGCCGCGGCCGGGTCCTCGCCCCGCTCCGCCGCCCGCCCGCGCAGCCAGGCTTCCAGTACGCCCGACACCGGCGGTATGTCGGGGTGGAGTTCGACGAAGGAGAAGCGTCGGCGCATGGCCGCGTCCATGTAGGCCACGGAGCGGTCGACGGTGTTCATCGTGCCCAGGATGTAAAGGTTGGGCGGGAGGCGGAAACCACGACCGTCGTCGGAACCGTAGAGAAGGTGGACGCGTTCCTTGCGGTACTCCAGGAGGAAGTACAGCTCACCGAAGATCTTGGCCAGGTGGCCCCGGTTGATCTCGTCGATGACCAGGACGAACACCTCGGCGGGCCGCCGCTCCGCCTCGTCGGCGAGCTTGCGCAGGGGCCCTCGGACGAGGTCGTAGCCGAGACCGCCGCCGTTCCCTGCCGTGTCTGTCGTGCCGCCCAGTCGGGGGCGGATGCCCTCGAAGAAGTCCTCGTAGGCGTAGGCGGGGTGGAACTGGACGAGGCGTACGTTCGTCGCGCCGGAGGCGCCGGCCAGGTGGCGGGCGAGAGCGAGAGCGATGTACGTCTTGCCGGTGCCGGGCGGCCCGTGGAAGATCAACTGGGGGGTGGCGCGAAGGAGTTCGACGCAGTCCTGGAGCCAGGTCGCGTCGGGCATGTTGACCCGGGCGGCGAGTTCGGAGGTGGCGTCGGGGAGCACGGCCGGGCCCTCGGGTTCCGGCTCGGTCCGCGGCATGTCGTCGGTGAGGGCGAGGACGGTTTCGGCGTACTCGGTGGCCTCCAAGATCTGGGAGTCGGCGTCCTGGACCACCGCGGACAGCCCGGAGGGGAGGTCCTTGAAGAAGTCGAGGGGTTTGTCGAGGTTGCGCCATTCGACAGGACGCGTGAGCTGGTCGGCGGTACGGGTGGCTGGGCCCTTCACGACCCCCACGTAGGTGTCGAAGCCGTCGGTGGAGAGCACGATGTCGCCCGGGCGCATCCGGTTGAGGAAGGCGTCCAGTTCCCGGGCGACGGCCTCACGGCGGGTCGGCGCGGTGGCGGGAAGACCCGCCTCGACGACCCTCCGGACGCCGGCCAGGTCGTGGCCTCCCAGGCCGAGGGGCAGGGATTCCGCATCGAGGGTGATCACGGACTGTTCGCGCCACGGGCCCCGGATGAGCGGTATGCCGCTGGTCGCGTCCTTTCCCCGGATGATCCACAGCTGGCGGGGCAGCTCCGGTTCGGCGGCGCCTTCTTCGGCAGGCTGCTTGGCCGCCGTGAGCGCGTCCCACACGGGCATCCGGCGGTCGGGCAGGGCGCGTACGGTATCGAGGCTGCTGCGGCCGGTGTCGAGCAGGCCCTCCTCATCGAGCAGGGAGCGCCACAGGTCGCGCTCGTGAGGCCACAGGGGCAGTGCGTCGCCCGCGACGCCGTTCTCCCCGAGCGCGAGATACCAACCTCGCGGGCGGGAGCCGAGCAGGAAGGGCCCGAGGACATCGACGTCCACATCGAATACCTCGGCCAGTTCCTTGAGCACCACCCAGTGACCACCGTCGGGCAGCTGCTCCAGCGCGGTCACCGCGACCAGGCAGAGCTGCTTCTGCCGCTCCCAGCGGCGGTAACGGCGGGAGGCCTCCCCGTAGAAGTCCACCGGGTCCGGCCAGCGGTCGAGGGCGTCCCGGCCGAGCCCGGTCAACTGCCAGCGACGCAGACCTCGGTGTAACCACCCGGCCTGGACGAGGTTGCTCGCCGACCGGTTGACGTAGTCCTTGAACGGAGTGTTGTTCTCCTGCGAGGACTCCTCGTTGGCCTGCCGCCAGTCCGTCTCCAGCCGTGGCTGCCGCAAGAGGGCCTTCTCCCAGAGATCCCCGTAGACCAGCCCGTCCTGCGGGGCGACCTCGGCCAGGACGACGGCTGCTGTGTGGAGGGCACGGGCGACGACGGTGGTGATGCTGGGCACGGCGTCCATTCTTCGCAGGGTACGGGGGATGACAGCCGTCACCCGGCACGCGCGGGCCCGGTGGAAGACGGCCGTACCGGTCAGTCCAGGCCGACCGGAGTGGTCGGTGTGACCGGGATGTCGTCCGGTCCGTTCGTCTGTACGAGGAGCAGGTCGCCGACCGTCGCGTCGCGCCCCAGACCGAGGCTGGAGACCGGGACGGCGCCGGGCGCCTTGGCCGTGCCGACGGGCTGAAGGTGGAGTTCGCCCTCCGCGCCCTGGAAGGCGAGGACGGCCCAGACCTCGTCGTGGCCGATGCGGGAGACGACGCTGCTCAGCAGGTCGGGCAGGACCGCGCAGACGACGGTGAGCCGCTGTTGCTCGGTGCGGGGCACCGCAGCGATCCGCTCCAGGACACCGGGCAGCGCCAGTGTGCCCTCCAGCAGCCGTTGGACGGTCTCGCGCTCGTGGTCCCGGTCGTCGCCGGTCTCGGCGGCGGTGAAGTGGACCAGGGGCAGGCCATCGTCGAGGGTGCGCTGCCATTTCGGCAGCATGAAGTCGATGGCCAGGGCCTCCTCACGCGTGGGCGGGTGCACGTCGTCGCCCTCGCCGAACTGGCCGAGCCAGGCGTTGACGTCCCCCCACCGCCAGACCGGCGAACGGCCCGTGATGCCCTCCGGGTCGGGGAAGGGACGCACCACGCGTGAGCTGATGAGAGACACCGCCGAACTGCGCCCCTCAGCGGAGAAGGTCCCCAGTTTGGCGAGGTCCTTCAGGCGCAATTGCTCGTACGAGGTGCGGCAGTGCAGGCAGAAGCGGAAGGGAGCGGCGATCCACCAGGAGCGCAGGCCCGCCCCCGGTTCAGTGATCCGGCCGTCGGGGCCGATCCACACCTCTTGGGGGAGATCTCCTGAGCGTGCTTTCACGACCGAGGACCGGCCGTCGTCGTCCGTTTCCACCCAGCTGGCCGGGAAACGTCGGAAGACGGCTTCCTCGTCATGCTCGTCGGGCCACGGCCGGTCGTCGCTGACGTACAGGAAACCGTCGCCGTCGGCGGCGGGGGCATCCGGGTCCTCGCGCGCCTCGAAGAGCGCCCCTTCGTGCTCGGCCGGGCGGGTCACCACCAGGTACTCCTTGCCGCAGTCCCGGCAGAAGTGCAGAGGCACCAACGGCTTGTCCCGGTGGTCCGGCACCCGGGTCTGGTACTGGCTGGTCAGGTGGCGGTGGCCGGGCGGTTCGAAGCTGACGTAGACCGTGTCACCCTTGGACAGGAACTGGTGCAGCCGGAAGGCGAACAACGGTCGGTCGAGCTGCGGGTGCCGGGCCTTGGCGCCGGCCTTCAGCACCGCCTCAATGGCGCGGTGGCAGTCCTCGGCGCCTTCCCCGCTCGCTTCGGCGAGGAGCCCGGCTGCCTGCGGGATGGTGAGCGGGGGACGGCGCACGAGGCGCCCGCTCGGTTCCTCGACAGCGAGTCCGACGGTGTCCTCGACCCAGACGGCGAGGGGGTCGCCGCGCAGGGCCTCGTACTCGGTGGGGAGTTCGTCGGGGACGGCGGCAGCCCGGCGTACGGCATCCGCGAGAGGGGCCTGGGGATGGACACCGGCCATGGCGTCGGGGCCCGGGTCCGTCGAGCGCTCCAGGGTCTCGCCGATCACGCGGTCCGGGCGGATCTCCGTACCGAACAGGCGCGTGGCGACCTTCGCGATCTCCTCACGGGCCTTGGCGAAAGTGACGCCCGTGGCCATCGTCGCCGACGTGCCGACGCACTGGAGGTCCGGCGCCTCACAGGCATCCCGGAGGCGCCGGACGAGGAGGGCTACGTCGGCACCCTGGCGGCCCCGATAGGTGTGCAGCTCGTCCAGGGCGAGGAAACGAAGGCCCCGGGCGGCGCCGATCAGCTCCCGTCGCTCGTCGGGACGGGTGAGGAGGTACTCCAGCATCACGTAGTTGGTGAGCAGGATGTCCGGTTTCTTACGCAGCACCTGGAGCTTCTGCTCGGAGTCCTCCTGACCGGTGTACCGGGCGAAGCTCACCTTGCGGCGGTCGTCGGACACCCCCCAGGTGAGGTACTTCTCCAGCTCATGGAGCTGGCTGTTGGCCAGCGCGTTCATGGGGTAGACGACGATCGCCGAGATGCCGTCGGGGTTGGGGGCACTCAGCACCTGGTGAACTATCGGCACGATGTAGGTGAGGCTCTTGCCCGAGCCGGTGCCCGTGGTCAGGACGTACGAGTCACCGCGGTCGGCCGCCATGACGGCCTCGCGCTGGTGCTGGTGGAGGGAGAGGGTGCGGCTGCCAGGGTCTTGCTCATGCTCCTTGTGCCGGAAGTACTCACGGCACATCGGGTGCAACAGGCCGTCGTCGCACAGCGCGGCAACGGTCCCGCCGCTGCGGAATGTGGGGTTCAGGGCGAGTTTGGGGTCGGGCCAGCGGGTCTTCCGTTGCCGCTCGCCGTCCAGGTGGCTCTCGATGCTCGGGTCCCGCACGGCCACGAGGGAGCTGGTAAACGCCTCGTACTCCGCGATGAGGTCGTGGTGGACACCGAAGACATCCATGAATGAGCTGAGCCCCCTCAACTTCGTCAACCACTGATTCGAAAATCCACCGTCCCGTTTCCGTAGCCGCTGGTCAGGCGACGCCTTCCGCTTGTTGGAGGGTGACCTGGTAGCCGAGTTGGTTGAGCTGGCTCACCAGCCGTCGGGTCTGCCTGGCACGGCCGGTGCGTT
>NZ_JBSFHA010000113.1:0-32600 GCF_053596855.1 Streptomyces sp. NPDC001617 | reverse complement strand
GAACTCCCCGTCCGCGGAGGCCCTGCGACTGCTGGCCAGCTGGGGCACCGACGCGACCCGGGCAGGAACGAGCACGCCGTCGGCACGCACGGCTTAGAACACCCGGTCCACCCCGCCAAGTTCCTGAGGCGGTGTCCAGCCGGTCCTGGGAGGCGCGTGACGTCCGAGTCCGCCAGGGCGCGCGCACGATCATCACGCCGCTGACAGCGAACGCTGGCGAGATCTTCAGGAGCGGCAGGCGGACATCCTGGCTAAATCCGGCTACCGGGGAGCCGGTTGCTGCACGCCCCCGGCACCCAGGAGCCGGTACACGCACGATGGACGGCCACGGAGTCGCTCGTCGCCGTTCTGCGGTGATGTTGGGACGCGAGAGTTCAGCCCGCGGGTACGACGCAGTGTGGGCGCGCGGGCCGTCGGCAGCGGGATCGTCAGGGCTGTGGGGATGCTGCGGCGTCCGGAGCGGCCGTCTCTTCGACGGCCGGTTCCCGGCGGCCGCCGGCCACAGCATCAATGATCCGCAGCTCGTTCGGGCTCAGAGAGAGCCGGGCCGAGGAGGCCGAATCCACCGCCGTCTCAGGGCGACCGGCGCCGCTGATCGGCAGGAGCGTGTCGGACCGGTGCAGCAGACAGGCGAGAAGCAACTGCTGGGGCGAGACACCCCGATGTGCCGCGAGATCCAGGAGGCGCGGCGAAGCATCGCTTGCGTTCCACCCTCGCAGCGGTGAGTAGGCCAGAAACGGAATGCCCTGGCGTTCGCATTCACGAAGGAGCGCGTCGTCGCCTCCGCCGAGCGCGGAATACGGATTTTCCACGGCGTCGACCGATGTGACGGTGCGTGCGAGAGCCAGGAGGGCAGGGTCGACGTTGGAGATGCCGATGGCTCGGATCTTCCCCTCCGAGCGCATCTCGCTGAGAGCACCGACGCTCTCGGTGAACGGTACGTCGGTATCCGGCCAGTGCAGAAAGTACAGATCGACCGTCTCACGCTTCAGCGCCCGAAGGCTGCTTTCGAGGTCCGTTCTCAGCGCGGCGGGCCGGGCGTCGTTCTTCCATTCCGCCGGTCCTGCCCTGAAGTGGCCCCCCTTGGTTGCGACCATCACGGTGCTTCCGTCCTGGCGGGCGGCCAGTACGTCGCCGATGAGACGCTCGTTGTGCGCTTCCTCGTCGACGGTCGTGTAGGCGCGAGCAGTGTCGATGAGGTTCACTCCGCTGTCGATCGCAGCGTTGATCGTGCATACGGCCGCTGTTCGGCTCAGGTCTGGTCGAAGGGACAGCGCCGCTCCGCCGAGAGCGATCGGCCAGACGCGGCGTCCAGCTATTTCTCGTATCGCAGGTTCGCGATGACCGTCCGATTGTTCTGCTTGGTTCACTACGCGCACCCTTTCCTGGTCATCGCGTCGGCGTCCGGTGGGGAAGACGGAGCCGTTTTCGTGTCCTCATGGTTCCTTGGGTGTGCGTGCGGAGTGCGAGGGGGGCCTGCCCCGCAAAAGACACCGGTTGTTCAGGCCGTGCCGGGGCTCGGGCGGAAGGTCTCGGAGTCGGCCAGGCGTTCAGCGTCGAGGAGATCCTGGTCGTAGGTGGAGTCGCCGCCCAGGAGATACGTTGCCTGATCACCGAAGACGATCAGGCAGACGTGCCCGGGGACGTGTCCGGGTGTGTCGACGGCGAGGATACGGCCGTCCGAGGCCAGCGGGTAGCTGCGGTCCCAGGGGCCGACCGGGCCGCCGGTGGGCTCCAGGAAGTGCGGAGTGAAGCCCTTCGGCCACCGCTTGGGGACCGCGCCTTCCATGGTGGCAGGGAACGGCTTGCCGAACGCCTTCCAGTGCTCGCGGGTGACGTGGACGGGGGCGCCGACGAGGTCGGGCAGCCCGTCCCCGTGGTCGTGTTGTAGAGGGGAGAGCACCACGGCTTTGAGGTCCCGGGCGGGATCCAGGCCGCGCTGCCGCAGGCGGGCTCCGATCCCTTCGTCGGGGCCGACGCGGATGTCGACGGCCACGTGGAAGAAGGGCTGCCACCAGGGAAAGTACCCCTTCTCGGTGGAGTGCGGCGATTCGCCGGCGTCGAAGAGGACGTAGCCCTCGGGATGGTCGACCAGGTAGGTGTTGACGGCAGGGGCTCGGTCCAGCGTCGGTCGGTCAACACGCGCAAGCGGCGCAGGGGAACCGGACTGGTGGCGGACTGGGTGCGTGCGGTGACTGGGCCGGATGCGGATGGTGCCGGTCTCCAGGATGCTGACGGAGATGCTCATGAGGTGCTCCGTGCGGTGGGCGTACTGTGGTGGATCCGTACGTGGGTCGAGGTGGGGCGGGTACCGGGGCTGAGCCGGTGGGCGGTCAGCTCGCTGGAGGGGAAGAAGAACTGAAGGCAACGTGGGGCGCGTTGGGAGCGGTCGACGGGACTCTTCTCCAGGATCAGGGAGTTGTACTGCTCGGCGGTGGCCTCGATGGTGTTGGCGTTGAGGACGACTTCCTGCTGCCACGTGCGGGCCCAGCGGGCCAGGCCGGGCATGCGGGAGTGCTCGGGGGTGAGGCATTCGGTGGCGATGGCGGCCCGCACGTACTCGGACCGTCCGGCCAGGGCAGTGAGACCTGTCGGCTGACGATGCCGCTGGGCCCGGTGAGCAGGACCCGGCCCAGGCCGTCGGCGCGCCCGGTCATGCCCGGGCCCCGACCCGGCGGTGCACCGCGTCGATGAGGAGTTCCAGACCGAACTCCATCTCCGCCTCGTGATCGCACACGGCGAGTTCGTCCGCCGCCGCGGCGACCCGCCCTCGACGACGACCCTCGCCTGCGCGCCCTGAACCAGACCACCGACGAACTGCTCGACAGCGGCGCCCTGACGGACACCGCATGGTCCCGTCTGACCTTCCACTGTTCGGCGGACGAGGCCATGGAGCTGTGCCTGCTCGTCGGTCACTACGTCATGGTCGCCATGACCCTCAACGCCACGGGCGTCCCGTTGGATGACCAGCTCGCCCAGGAACTCGAAGACCGCACTTGTCACCGCCACGCCGCGTGACCACCCGCCACCAGAACAACCCTGACCCCGCTGTCCAAAACCCGGCTGTCCGCCGTCGGTTGACCAACTCCCCGCGACAGACACGCGGGTCAGAAGCTTCGCCCCATCGTCACCTCCGCCGGCGCCCGGAGCTGCGCCACCTCCGCAAAGCAGGGGGCACCCGGTACGACGGGACGACCTTCAGGCACGATCGCACCGGCCGACGTGCGCCGTGGCCGGCTCCATGCGGCACACAACCGCGGCGCCTCAGCAGCGGACGGCATCCTCGGGCAGGTCTTCCTGTGCTGTCAGTGGCAGTTCGAGAGAGGTGAGCATGTCCCGGTAGCGTTCCGCCAGCTGCGAGGGATGCCTTCTGCTGTACGCCACGAGCTCCCGGTAGAACCCGGAGCCGATTCTCCGTGCGTGCCTGGCCCACCCGAGAGGCACCGCGTTCTGCGGTGCCACCGTCATTCCGAGGCCCTCGACCGCGAACAGGAGAGCCGCCGCCACCTGGCCCGTACCCGCAACGGCGCGTGGCGTGAACCCGAGATGGGCTGCCACCCAGTCCACCACCTCGCTCATGCCTTGCTCCGGTTCGTAGAGCACCCAGTCGGCGCCGGCCAGTTCGGCGGGCTCTGCAACCTCTTCCGCCTCGTGCCCGACCGGACCGACCACCACCATCTCCTCGTAGCCGAGTGAGACCACGGGCCCCTCCCATGAGGACGGCCGTGGCCCGACGGCGATGTCACCCTGGCCGCTCCGTACGGCGTCCTCCAGGGCGCGGCGGTGCGAGAAGTCGTGCAGGCGCAGGACGGTGGAGGGGAACAGGGAGTGCCAGCGTGCGGCGGACGACGGCAGGATGCCCGATGCCACGGATCTCACCGTCAGCACGTGGACATCACCCTTGCGGCCCTCGACAACCTGGCGAACGGAGTCCTGGGCGTCCTGCACGGCCTGGATGGCGCGTTGGGCCTGCGGCAGGAAGACCCGGCCGGCGGGGGTCAACGTGATGCCGTGACGGCCGCGTTCGAGCAGATCTGCCCCGAGTTCCTTCTCGAGAGCGCGGATCTGCTGGGACAGCGAGGGCTGTGTGACATACAGCCGGACAGCGGCTGCGCTGAAGGAGCCGGCCTCGCAGATGCCGATGAAGTACTCCAGCTGACGCAGCTGCATGCGATCGAGCTCTCCTGCCTCATCAGGGCGTCGGCCTGCCGTTCGGCCCACCGGCTGCGGGCTGGTGGCTCGTCAGGCCACGAGAGTGACCCTACTGTCGCTGCGTGCCAGCCGCGTCAGCAGGTAGTCGACCTCGGCGCGGGCCGTGGCGGAGAGCCTGGCCCCGGGCCTGCGCTGCGCGTCCGACGTCAGCAGCCCTCGCCGCATCATGACGTACTTGCGCACGGCCAAACCAGTGCCCGGTTGCTGCTCGTAACGCAACAGGGGCAAGTGGGCGTCGAAGACGTCATGGGCGGCGTCACGGTCACCGGCCGCCGTGTGACGGACCACGTCCACCAGCAGTTCCGGAAAGCAGTACCCCGTCATGGCGCCGTCAGCTCCACGCTCCGTCTCGAAGTCGAGGAAGAGGCCGCCGTTTCCGCACAGGATCGACAGACGCGGCATGTCACCGGCCGCCTCCATCCGCCGCAGGCTGCTGATCTTCTCCAGGCCCGGCCAGTCCTCGTGCTTGAGCATCACGCACCCGGGGAGGGTGCGCGCGATGCGGGCGATGACGCACGGGGACATCTCCACGGAGAACGACAGCGGGTAGTCCTGGAGCACGAAGGGCACGTCCTCGCCGATGGCTGCGGCGGCTCCCTCGTAGTACGCCACGATCCGGTCATCGGTGCGCAGCGTGTTGGGTGGTGCGATCATGACGCCGGACGCGCCGGCGGACATGACCTCCGTGGACAGCGCCCGCATGGCGGCATAGCCGGGCGCCGACACTCCCACGACGATCGGCACGTCGGTCCGCTTGAGCACATGCCTGACGATGCCCACGCTCTCGTCGTGGGACAGCTTGGGGGCCTCGCCCATCTGACCGAGCAGTGTCAGTCCGGTGACACCGACACGTGAATAGAACTCCGTGAGCCGGCTGAGCGAGTCGAAATCGACGGCCCCGTCATCGTTGAACGGAGTCGGGGCGATAGCGAAAACGCCCTGGGTCGTGCGCGTCAGCAGAGCCATGCCGCAACCTTCTTCGTGTCAGCTCTTCACGTTCAGATGCCCGCAATGAGGCCGCCGTCGACCCGGACCACTGAGCCGGTGATGTAGGAGGCCTGTACGCTCGCCAGGAAGGCGACGGTGGACGCGTACTCACGCGGCTCGCCGTAGCGGCCCACGGGGATCGACGCGAAACTCTCCGCGGATGCCTGCTCCGGGGTCTTTCCCTCCCGTTCGGCTCTCGACCGGTCCAGAAACCGCACTCGCTCCGTGCGGATCCGACCCGGAACCACCACGTTGCAGGTGATTCCGTCGGCCGCGACCTCCCGTGCCAACGTTTTCGACCAGCCGAGGAGAGCGGTGCGCAGCGTGTTCGAGAGACCCAGATTGGGGATGGGGGATACCACGCCGGAACTGGTGCTGGTGATGATCCTGCCCCAGCCGCGACTCCTCATCGACGGCGCCACCCTGTCGGTGATCGCCATCACCGACAGCACCATGGACTGGAAGTGGCTCAACCAGACCTCGTGGTCCTGACCCAACACGGGGGAGGGGGGAGGTCCGCCGGTGTTGTTGACGAGGATGTCGACCGGGCCCAGAGAATCCTCAATGAGCGCGACATTCGCGTCGATCGCGCCCAGGTCGCTGAGATCCCATTTCGCTACCAGGGCGTTGCCGCCGACATTCCGTACCGCCTCGGCGCGCTTTTGCGCGGCCTGCGAATCGATATCGGCAATGGCGATGTCGGCACCCTCTTCCGCCAGCGCCTGCGCGACAGCACCGCCGATGCCTCCGCCTCCCCCCAACACAAGCGCAGTTTTCCCGGCAATTCCCAGATCCACGGTTCCGCGCCTCAAGGGCACTTGGCCCAACCGGTAATTCGGTGAGCCGCCATATCCCGACGACTGTGGCACGAGGGGCAGGCCGTCACCAATAGGAATTCACCTCACGCCTTATAGGTAACCCCTATGCGACACCAGTAGGCAGGCGGCATGAGTGTGGCAAGGATGGTTGCGAGGCGTGAACGTCCCGTTCACCCAAGTTGACGCGTGGCGTCATGGCCCGCAGTGGGAGACGCGATATGTCCTTGCCGGAGACCATGCAGGCGGCAGTGCTGGGCCGGCCCGGCGTCATCAGAACGGCAACGCTGCCCGTGCCCGAAGTGGGCCCGGAAGACGTCCTGGTGCAGGTCCGGAGAGCGTCCTTGTGCGGCACGGACCTCAAGGTCCGCAGCCGGCACTTCTTCCCGGACGGCGGGCCTGCCCCCGACGTGTTCGTCCCAGGTCACGAGTACGCGGGAGTCGTCGTCGCTGTCGGGGACACCGTCGACGAGTTCCGCGTCGGCGACCGAGTCGTCACGGAGGCGCACCGCGGCTGCATGCGCTGCGCCAACTGCCTGGCCGGCGGCTACACCGACTGCCTCAACTACGGTCACCGGGCCAAGGGCCATCGTGTGCAGGGGATGACCGTGAACGGGGGATTCGCCGAGTACGCGGTCAACCATGTCTCCACCCTTCACCGGCTTCCGGACTCGGTCGACTTCGACGCCGCTGTCGTCCTCACCACGGTGGGCACGGTCATGCACGCCTTCGACATCCTCGACTCCCTGCTGGTCGGCGCGGGCGTCGCCGTGATCGGACCGGGCCCGATCGGACTCCTCGCCACCCAGGTCGCCCGCGAGCTCGCCGCCCGGACGGTGGCCCTGATCGGTACCCGTGACGGCCGTCTGGAGATCGGCAAGTCGTTCGGTGCGGACGTCGTGCTCAATTCCCGGTACGAAGACGCCGTCGCCGCGGTCCGCGACGCGACGCAGGGCATGGGCGCCGACATCGTCCTGGAATGCTCGGGCGCTCCCGGCGCGGTGGACGACGCCCTGCGTATGGCCAAGCGCGGCGGCAAGATCGTGCTCGTGGGCTTCTTCGAGGAGCCGGTGCGCGCCGATCTCAATCGCGCGGTGATGAACGGCATCTCGATCGGTACGGTCCGTGGCGAGGGCACAGGTTCGCTGGCCCGAGCGGTCTCCCTCGCAGCCCGCGGACGTCTGCGTACCGCTGAACTGATCACACACCACTTCCCTCTGCGGGACATCGACGAAGCCTTCGACACGTACGCCGAACGCCGGGGCAACGCCATCAAAGTCATGCTGGACGTGTCCGAGGACGGGGGAGTGCCCCGGTGACGAACGACGGCCGCAACGGCGGGAAGCCGACCGCCGCTCCAGCCGGCCGCGAGAGGGCGGCAGCGGCCATGGCGACAGCCGCCGCCACCTGGCTGGGCACGTTGAGCCGGGAACAACTCCTCTTCGCCCTGTACGAATCGCCGCTCGACTCCGAAGCGGAGGCGGAGAGACTGCGGTGGTACTACACGCCGACCCATCACGGCGGACTGGCCATCCGGGAGCAGACCGCCTACCAGCAGAGCTTGGCCATGCAGTTGGTGGCGACCGGGTTGTCAGAGGCCGGATACGCCACGGTCGCCACGGTGATGGGTCTGGAGAACATCCTGGACCAGGTGGAAGGGTGGCGGGTCGACTGGGGGCGTGAGCGCGGGCGCGACCCCGGCCTGTACTGGCTGCGGATTTTCGGCCGACCCGGCGACCCGGTGTGGGCCTGGCGGTTCGGGGGCCACCACATCTCCCTGAACAACCTGATCGTGGGGGACAGACTCGTCTCGACGACGCCGTGCTTCATCGGTGCCGACCCCGCGAACACCCCGTTGCTCGGCGGATCCCTGGACCCACTGGGCGGGATCGAGGACCAGGCACGGCACCTCGCACGGACGCTGAGCGCACCCCAACTCCGGCAGGCGCTGCTCCACCCGTCAGCCGTGTCCGACATCGTCTCCGGCAACAGGCCGCGAGTCCGCCACGGCGACACCATGATGCACATGCAGGACCTCTGGCGGGGGAGCTTCACGGACCCGGCTCTGGCACGTCTTGTCGACGACATCGACCGGCGGGCCGAGGAGGGCAGCGGATACACCGAGGAGGACCACGCGCGCGTGGCGATCACGGTCCCTCCCCGAGGCGTCAGCGCACGAGACCTGGACGAGGAGCAACGCCATGGGCTGCGACGGCTGCTCTCCCTGTACACCGGCCGGGCCCCCGAGGACCTCGCCAAGGACCACGGCGCCCACTACGCCTCCGACAGCGTCCTCGACGAGGTCCACTTCAGTTGGGCCGGCAGCCTGGAGGCCGGCGAACCGCACTACTACCGCCTCCACGGCCCCAGCGTCCTCATCGAGTACGACAACACCCAACGGCACGCCAACCACGCCCACTCGGTGTGGCGCGACCCGGCCTCCGACTTCGGCCTGGACGTCCTCGCGGAACACCGGGCACGGACGGCCCACTGACGGCGCGCGCGGTGTCGCCCGCTCCACCCAACGATCAACTCGACATCTCTGATGCTTTGCTCAGTTCACTTCGCTTCAGCTATTGACGATGGTGTGTGCACACTTGGTGTTTTCGTCATCACGACGGCGTTGCTCTGGAGACCCTTCATTTCTGAAGCACAGGGCGCCCTGCGCTCCGATCACTGCTGAAGACGACCAACGACGCGAGGAGCAGCGCATGACACCGCCGACCGCCCCCGGACCGCCGCCGCTGGCCGGGGTCATCGACGTCCACGCGCACTACATCACCCCACGTTTGCGGGCCGCGATGGAGGCGGCGGGCCACGGGCAACCCGACGGGATGCCCGCCATCCCCGACTGGACCCCCGAGGCGGCGCTGGCCGCGATGGACCGTACGGGGATCGCCGCGGCCCTGCTGTCGGTGTCGTCGCCCGGAGTGCACTACGGCGACGCGGATGCTGCCGGCGACCTGGCCCGAGAGGTCAACGACGAGGGCGCGTCCCTCGTACAGGCCCACCCGGAGCGCTTCGGACTGCTGGCCTCGCTTCCGCTGCCGGACCTGCCCGGTGCACTCGCCGAGACCCGGCACGCGCTGGACGACTTGGGGGCGGACGGGATCACCCTGCACACCTCGTACGCCGGCCGACATCTGGGCGACCCGTACTACGAGCCGCTGATGGATGAACTCGACCGGCGCCGCGCGGTCGTCCTGCTGCACCCGACCTCGCCCCCGTGCTGGGAAGCGACCAGTGCGGGCCGCCCCCGCCCCATGCTCGAGTTCCCCTTCGAGACCACACGCGCGGTGACCAACCTGATCCTGGGCGGCGTCCTCGACCGGTATCCCGCCATCCGTTTCATCGTCCCGCACGCGGGAGGCGCGCTGCCGGCCCTCGCGGACCGGGTCGCCGCGTTCGCCTTGGCCGGCGGTGGTCAGCCTGTCGACGTCTTCGGGGCCCTGCGCGGGCTCTACTACGATCTCGCCGGCTTCGCCCTGCCGCGGCTGCTCCCCGCCTTGCTGACCCTGACGGACGCTGACCACCTCCTCTACGGCAGCGACTATCCGTACACCCCGGACTGGGTCGTCCATGGGCTGGCCGAGGCTCTGGCCGACAGCGACTGTCTGACCGGTGAGGGCCTGGAGACGATGCGCCACGGCGCCGCGGCGGCGCTCTTCCCCAGGCTGGCTTCGGCAACGAGCGCACGGGACTGACCACACAACCGCCTGATGGTGCGCCTGGGCAAGCACAAGGTGTACGCCCGGCCGCGTTGCGCGGCGTGCGAAGCGGGCCTGGTCGACGACGAGACGTCACCGGTGAGAGCGTTCGCAATGGCTAAGCCCGTTTCGTCCCGCTCTGCTCCCGGACGGAGTCGAAGAGGGAGGTCAGAGCCGGACTTCCGGCAAGGCTGCCCAGCAGGACATGAAGCGATTGCCGCTCCGCGGTACCCAGGTCGGCAAGGATGTCGCCGTCGAGATCGACGAGTGTGCGGTTAAGGTCGGCCAGGACCTTGCGTCCGTCGGCGGTGATGTCGACGGCGTACCGACGACGGTCCTGTGGATCCCGTGTCCGCTCGGCATATCCGGCGCGCTCCAGGTCGTCGAGACTCGTCATCATCGTCGCCGGATCGATACGCAGGAACGAGCCGAGCGCCAGCTGCGGCATTGCCCCGTTGTCGGCCAAGGCCTGCAGGACGCTGTAGTGCCTTACTCGCAGACCGACCCCGCGGGTGCCGTCCACGGCGATCTTGAACGCCACCTGCCCGTCTTGACCAGAAGGCAGATGGTGTGTTCGGCCACTGTCCCCGGTACCAGCGCAGCCTCGGGCATCGTTTGTCCCACCTATGGTTAGTCGTACGTATGGTCTCGGCTCATAATGCCCGGGGACTTACCAGTGCGGTGGTGCAGGGATCTGCCGTGCGGCGCGACTGCCTTGCGGGGCGGTCTGGGGACGGGATCGCCCCGGCCGGCTGAGTCGTCGACGCCCTCTCCGCTGCCGACCGGTGAGGCGACGGCCCTGTGGTCGGCGTTGACGATGCGGGGCGTCCCGCCCTGCCGCCGGCGAAAACGGATACGATAAAGCCGAAACTCTTGTATGGGACACGTGCCCTCAGCCGATCTCACCGAAAGGGTGACCGTTTTCATGGCTTCGGAGGCCCAGCCCGTTCCGGGAAGTGCTGCTTGGTGGGCGAGCCGGACACCTCCTCCGGCGTACCGGCGCGGGCGCCCCCCGATGGACGTCGGCCGAATCGTCGACACGGCTCTGAAGCTCATCGACGAAGTGGGCATCCAGGCACTGACCCTGCGTATGCTCGCCGATGCCCTGGACTCGGGTACGGCGACGCTCTACCGGCACTTCACCGGCAAGGACGAACTCCTCGCTCTGGTCGCCGACAGGATCCTGGGCGAAGTCCGCGTTCCGCCCGAGGAGTTGGACGGTCTGTCCTGGCGGGAAGCCGTCAAGGCCGTGGCGGAGGCCTTCTACGGCGCTCTGTGCCGGCATCCCAACGCGCTGTCGTTGCTGGCGGCCCAGGTTCCCGTCGGCCCCAACGCCCTGCGAGCCAGGGAGCGGCTCATCACTCTCTTCCTGGACCACGGGTTCCCGGTCGGCCTGGCCGCCCGTGCCTTCACGGCCATCGGCCACTATGTGATCGGCTTCGCCATCCAGCAGCACGGCCCCGGGACCCCGGGCCCGGAGGACCATGCACAGCTGCGGGACTACTACCTCTCGCTCGATCCGGCCGCCTATCCGGCCACGATGGCCGCGGCCGACGAGCTGACCTCCGTACCGGTGCACGAAGAGTTCTGGTTCGGCCTGGGCCTGCTCCTCGACGGGCTGGAACAGGCCAGAGCCGACTCGCTGCGGGAGTCCGAAGCAGCCGTCGGGCACTGAGCCCGGCAGCGCACACGGCGAGCACGGTGACGGCGCCGGTGTGACGGATCCCGGCACGAGGCGCTCACCGTGGCGTTGCGCGCGTGCTGGGCGGTGGCCCGCGATTCCGGGGAGCGGCTCGCCGTAGCGGCTGTCCCGGAGCGCTACGGCGCTCGCCTCGTGTCGGTCGCTTCGCCGCTCAGTGCCAGCCGATCCACTCGGCCACGGCGCGGCCCATGACCAGCTCCCGGTCGCGGCCTCGCAGCCAGGGCAGTTCCTCGGTGAACATCGTCACCGCCTCGCGCCACGAGCAGTGGAGACGTGTGATGTCGCTGCCCCAGAACATCCGCTCGGCGCCGTACGCGTCGAAGACCTGGCGCAGCACGCCGTGCGTGTCGGCGAACGGGTACGGGTCCGTCGCCATACCGGGAACGGCCGTCGCCTTCACGCCGATGTTGGGGTGGCGCGCGAGGGCGAGCAGGACATCGAGGTGTGCGGCCGCGTCGGGCAGCTTCTCGAAGGGGTTGACCGCGAGGTGGTCGATCATCAGACGCATCCGTGGGTATCGGGCGGCGATGTCCGCGACGGCCGGCAGGTACGGGGGCAGCACCATGAGCCCCACGGGGATCTCGCGCCGGTCTGCTGCCGCCCACAGCCAGTCGAGGCCGCCCGATGCGAGGCGGTCCGCCATCGCTGGCGCCGCCAGCATGAAGCGCAGGCCCAGCATGCCGGGCTTTTCCAGCCATGCGTCGACGAGGGACTCGTCCGCGCTCTCGTCGAGGGGAAACCAGCCCAGGGTCGCGAACCGCTCGGGATACCGCTTCGCCACCTCCACGGCGTAGTCGTTCGCGTCGGCGTCCCAGATCGCCGGACAGTTGACCGCGCGGTTCACGCCCGCCTCGTCCATGTCCCGCAGGGCGGTCTCCACGGTGTAGGGCGCGCGCCAGTGGTGTGGCGGTGCGCTCTCACCGGCCCACAGGTGGATCTGCGCATCGATGATCTGCATGGGTGCGTTCCTCGGAGTCAGTTCGCGATCTCAGGGCTCGGCAGGCCGCACAGGCGCGCCCTTGTCCAGTCGGCGATGAGTGCGTCACGGTCGTTCTTGTGGTTGTAGACGCAGTGGTTGCCGTCGGAGAAGACGACCATCTGTTTGTCGTCCGTGGGGGCGCCCTGCAGAAGGATCTGTGCGAGATCCATCGAGATCATGGGGTCCTCACCGCCCTGCACGACCAGCAGCGGATAGCCGGCGTTGGGTCCGTCGGCGATCGGGGCGACGGTCTTCCAGACCTCCACCGCCCGGTCCGTGTCCTCGGTTCCGCAGGCGGCCACCATCTTCGAGAAGAAGGTCCCCATGGTCGGCGGCACGAGCCATGGGGCGTGGATGCCGCCGTTGTCGACGCACGCCCGGATCCGGGGGTCCCGTCCCGCGACGGCCATGGCGAAGCTGCCCCCCATGCTGTTGCCGATGAAACCGATCGGTCGACCCGGCGAGCGCTCGTCGAGGAAGTCGACGGCTCGCTCGTAAGCGTCGCGCCACTGGGCGGTGAGGTAGTGCTTGTGCGTGAACCTGGTTTCACCCTGTCCCGGGCCGTCGAGCAGCAGCGCGTCGACGCCGCGTTCCGCGAGCGCCTCGCCGACGCTGTCGAAATCCATGCCCCAGCCTTCGACGCCGCCGATGACGAGGGCCGAGCCGACCGCGGTGCCGGCCGCGGGGACGAGCCACCCCACCAAGGGATCGCAGCCGGTTTCGATCGTGACGCGCTCGCGGTCGGCACTGAGCTCGGCGGCCTGGGCGTAGAGCACGCCGGCCCGAGCGAAGATCGAGCGGCGCTCGGGGGTGTCGGACAACATCATCATCTGGCTCATGCGAAGCAGTGCGGACGCACGGCGGAGGTACGCGATCCGCGTGGGCGTGCCCGCGGCGTCCGAGGCGCCGTTGACTCGGCGCAGGCACACGTCCGCGAGTTCCGTGGCGGCCGAGCACCAGTCCTGCCCCTCGACCACGCGGGCACGCAGTTCCACGGCATCCGCGTAGTCGACGCCGTAGCCGGTCATGCGCTCCAACGAGAACTGACGCAACCCGGCCTGCGATTCGTCCGAGAGCCTCGATGTGACGTCGTCCGTCTCCGCGCGGCTGCCGACGAAGTCGCGGGTCACGATGAGGGCCCTGTCCTCAGCGACTCCATGCTGTGGGGACATCCCATCTCCTTGTGCGTGGTGGCTGTTGAATGGCGCGGCGGTACGCCGGCCGGCCGGAGAGCGGTGGCCGGACGCATCGGGTGCGCTGTGTATGGGGCTACGGTCCAGTCGTTGCGCGGGGCATGGCGGACGTGCTCCTTCGCTCCGACCGGAGCCATGCAGCGCCCCGTGTTTCGAGAACAACGTAGCCGTAATGCGAGGACCGTTGCAACGGGTACGGGTCGGCCGCCCGATCAAGCGAACACTCGCTCTTTGGGTGATCTCGGCATCCCTGATGTTTTACTCAGCTGACTAGCTCTCAGCTATTGACGATGGGCTGCGCAGAGTTGATGCTTTCGTCACTTTTACGGTTCCTCGGAGGACGCCATGCCTCAAGCGCGCCATTGGGGCTGTCGGTGCCCCATGGTCGGCGCGAAAGGAGACCTGATGCCCCCGCCCCGGGACGTCCCCGTCTATGTCCCCGACCTGTACTCCGCCACGGCCCTCCGCGATCCGTACCCGCACTACGCCGGGCTTCGCGGCCTCGGCCCGGTGGTCTGGCTGGACAAACACAAGGTGTATGCCCTGCCGCGTCACGCCGAGTGCAGAGCGGTCCTGCTCGACGACGAGACCTTCGTCTCCGGTGAGGGCGTCGCGCTCAACCCGCTCGCGAACCGGCTCGGCCAGGGCACGACCCTTTTCAACGAGGGTGACGACCATGACCGCCGCCGTTCCCAAGTGGCGCACCGCCTGACACCCAGGGCCCTGCGCACGATGAAGAACACGGTCGACCAGCAGGCCGCCGCCGTCGTCGAAGCCGCTGTCGCGCGTCAGGCCGTCGACAGGGTCGAGGTGGCCACGGCGCTGTCGATGGCGGTCGTCCCCGACTTCGTCGGCTGGCCCAGGGCAGGGCGTGAGCATCTGCTGCGGTGGGCCGGGGCCGCGTTCGATGTGCTGGGGCCCGTCAACCGGCAGGCGCTGCGGACCATGCCCGCGGCTCTCGGCATGATGCGCGCTATGCCCGTGCTGTCGTCTGCGACCGCTCGGTCCTGGAAGACAGCATGGGGCACGACGTCCTGTGCGCGGCCGACGAGGGCAGGATGTCGCCCGCCGATTGTGCGTCGCTCATGGTGGACTACCTGGCGCCGTCACTCGACACCACGATCAGCGCCATCTCCAGCGCCCTGTACCTGATGGCCACGCACCCGCGGGTACTGGTTCTGTACGCCTCCGCCAACCGGGACCCCCTGGAGTGGGACGACCCGGACACCTTCGACATCCGCCGTGAGGCGGGCCGTCAGCTCGGCTTCGGACACGGGACCCACGGCTGCGCCGGACAGGGCCTGGCTCGCCTGGAGACTTCGGCCATGCTGCGTGCCCTGGTCGAACGCGTCGACCGGATCGAGGCGACCGGCCGACCACAGTGGGCCCTGAACAACATCATCCACCGCTTGGAGCGCCTGCCGCTCGAACTCGTCCCCGCCTGAACGAGCCCCAGCCGCGCGACGTTCCGTTCCGCGCGCATCCTCTCCGCCGACACCACTGCTCTCTGCCTGAAAGACCTGTTGAGGGCGACAACGATGAAGATCTCCGTCGACTATGAACGCTGCGAGGGCCACGGGCTGTGCGCCGAACAGGCCCCGGCCCTGTTCAGCCTGGACGACGACGCCGAGCTCACCTACCACTTCGAGGGATCCGAGGTGCCCGACAGGCATGTCGCCGCCGCCCGTTCGGCAGTCAACGCGTGTCCGGTTGCGGCCCTGCGACTTCCGTCATGACGCCGCCGCCCTCGGTCCTCATCGTCGGAGAGTCGCTCGCCGGAACGACTACGGCACGGGAACTGCGCGCCCTCGGCCACCGTGGCAGGGCCACCATCATCGGTGCCGAGGAGCACGGGGCGTACTCACGACCACCCCTGTCCAAGGCGGTCCTCAGGGACCCGGCCGCCGACGACACGCTGAGCCACCACCTCGACGGGCTGGACGTCGACATCGTCCGCTCGGCCGCGGTCGGAGTCGACACCGACCGCCGTGTGGTGACCACTGCGGACGGCCGACAGTTCGACTACGGGGCCCCTGGTCGCCGCCACTCGTGCCGACTCCCGCAGGCTCGCCGCACCAGGCCAGCGCGGCGCACTCCCACTGCGCACCCTTGACGACGCCCGCCTGCGCCGCCCGCGGCATCCCGGTCACCGTCGTGGACGTCGATCGGCCGCTGGAGCGGATCCTCGGCGGCTACCCGGTTCGTCCAGGCCACCGGGTATGCCACTCTGGCTGGGGACCCCGTGAACGGCGTACGGCTGCCGGACGGAACCGAGTTGACCGCGGACCTGGTAGTCACGTGCGACGGAGAGGTTCCCTGCACCGACTGGCTTGCGGGCACAGGCCTGGCCGGTCATCTGGGCGTGGGCATCGACCACGCCTGCGCCACCACTGTGCCCGGCGTGCTCGCAGCGGGCGACGTCACCTATCTCCGCGCCGACGGCGCCCTCCCCGACCGGCGCGCACCGTTCTGGTCCAACGCCGTCGCCCAGGGCAAGGTCGCCGCCGCCTCCGTACTCGGCCGCCCGCACACCGGGCCGCCCCTGGATGACTACCTCTGGACCGAGACCGCCGGCCTCGCCCTCAAGGTGGTGGGGCCTCTGCCCCTGTCCGGCGAACCCACCAGCGTGGTGGGCAGCGTGGCCGAAGGGCGCGCCCTGCTCACCTGGACACGGACCGGCGGGCGTTCCACCGTCGTCGCCTATGGCGTGCGGAAACCGGTCACCGCGCTCCGCGCACTGGCTGCTCAGGCGCGTACCTGAGCACCCCTGGTACTTCGGGCAGCAGTTGGCGGGGCAGGGCATCCGGCTGCTGTGACCGGGCCCGCAAGGGGTGAGCCCGCACGGGCTCGGTCACAGCAGCCCATTCCGGCGTGCGGGGCCTATTCGGCGAGTTCCCGCGGCAGTGCGTCGGTCATGCTGCCGAGTATCAGGCACGGCTCGGTGCCGCGGTTGCTCCAGCCGTGATTGCTGCCCTGGATGACCACCGTGTCGGACGGCTTCAGCAGGATCTCGTCCTCGTCGAGGACGAGGTATATCTCACCCCGAACGATGTGGAAGACATCGAGAGTGTCGGTCCTGTGCATCGTGGGGTGGCGAGGCTTGTCGGCCCGCGCGTGCTGGTGGTTCTCCGCGGCTACTTTGTTGAGGTCGGCGAACAGCTTCTCGGTTGTCTCGGGGTCGGGCTCCGGCCAGAACTCCATGGCGCGCACCAACATGCCGTTCGGGAACGGGGATCGGGCCGCGCCACCCTCCACCGATCGGTCTCCGGGGATGCTGTTGTCGACCGGGGTTTCGCGGGTCTTCCACAGCGTTGCGCGCCAGAAGAAGCCGGGAAACTCCTGCTGGTTGGGTACGCCCGTTTGGAGAACGGCCGATTTGCCCTTGCCGTCGAGGCCGACGACGTAACGCTTCAAGTCTGCCATTGGTGATCCTTTGAGTGGTTGCGGAACTCAGGTGAGCACGCGCCGAAGAAACCGCTGGACAGAGCGGTGGCCGATACGAGGGAAAGCTGGCCTAGAGTGCGGCGGTGAAGGGGCCCACGCGTTTCGAATACATTGTTGCCACTATTAATTCGTCGCGTCAAGAGGCAGCTAATGAGTAGCGTTTGGTTGCGGCCGGGTAATCCGACCAACCCGGTTTTTCGCAGTTGAAAGACCGTGAGGTGGGTAATTCCGTACGCGGTTTTGGGTGCGAAAAGGGAACCGACGCGGAGGTTATTGTCGCTGCTCCCGGTGCCAATGGTTTCCGCCGGGTCGAAGGCGGAGAACCTCCTGTGCGGGCGCGGGGCCCGAGCCGCGCCCGCGTGCATGCTGAGAGCGTATTACTCGCCCAGTTGTCCTGTGGTATGCGGAGTGGTCGCGTGCGTGCCTCCCTCCGGCCACAGTGCGCGGGCGGCGTCCGACAGCCCGTCAACTCCTGAGGGTCCCAGGACCGTCAGCTGGAGAATGAAACCGGGCATGATCGTCGCGATCAACTGGGCGAGTTCGTCCGCTGAGGCCCCCTGGGGCAGGGCGCCGGCATTTTGATGCTCTCGCACGATCTTGACGATTTCACCGCAGGCCTCGACGATTGTGGCTTTGATTCGCTCGGTGAGTGCCGGGATGTACAGCGATTCGGACCACACCAGCAGCGTGAGGGCGGCGAAGCCGTTCTCCGCGTGCTTCGCCTTGATGACCTCGAAGAGGTCGGTGAGTGCTTCTCCGATGCCGACCGTGGGTCTTTGATCGGCCAGTTTGCGGACTTCGGCGACCACCTCGCCCAGGTTCTCCTCGGCGATCGCGACGATCATGTCCTGCTTGCCGGCGAAGTACCTGTACACGGCTCCCGTGGACAGGCCCGTCTCCGTCAGCACGTCCTGCATGGTCGTCGCGTGGAAGCCGTTGCGCACGAAGCATCGCCTCGCGGCGCTGAGGATCTCCGCGCGGCGGGCGTCTAGGTACTCCTGGCTCACCTTGGGCATGCTCGCAGCGTACATGAAAAACGAGCGGTCGTTCTCCTTGACGATGAGTCGCGGTCGGTGCACAGTAGAAAAAGACAACGGGCGTTCGTTTTTTTACGCCTGGCGTGCTTCCACGGACCCCCGACCGGGCTCCCCTCAAGCACAGGACGCAGCTGTGCGGCTGCGTATCCGATCAGCCAGGCACGGATGGCCTACTCAGCGCTCCGAGTTCGCTCGCCGGCCCGTGCCCTTGCTCCAGGAATCCCCCGCCGAGCCGTGGGCACCGCGGACCCGCCAGAAGGAGAACGAATCATGAAGAAGCGGTTCATCGTCGCCGCGGCCGCCGCGGTGCCGGTGGCGCGCCTGGCCCGCAGCTTCGCGTCGTCGCCACTGCCTGTGCCTCCCTCTCTGCCCGACTCGATTCCGATTCCCGAGGCCGAGCCACCGGCGGAACTGGACGTCGTCGCGGTGCCGACCGGTGTCAACAAGCGCGTCGCCGCCTACGGTTACCGCGGCGGGTCGTTCTTCGAGAAGCGTGACTTCAACATGGGTGCCGTCCTCATCAGGCACCCCAGTGGCGATCTGCTGGTCGACACAGGGTTCGGCCGCGGTATCGACCAGCAGATGACCACCATGCCGCCCTTGTTCCAGCGCATGACCAAGTACGAGATGTGGAAGCCGGCCCGGGACCAACTGGAGGCCGCCGGCTACGACTTCGGCCGACTCGCGGGCATCCTCCTCACCCACGCGCACTGGGACCACGTGAGCGGCCTCCCGGACTTCCCCGACGTACCGGTGCTGGCCACCGAGCGAGAGAAGGCCGCCTTCGACAGGGAAGGCATGCACGGCTACTTCGGCCCACCCTTCAGCGAGACCAGCATCCCCTGGAGCGTCATCCGCTTCGAGTCCGGTCCCTACCTCGGCTTCCCCCGCAGCCACGACGTTCACGGCGACGGATCGATCGTCTGCGTGCCCGCCCCGGGGCACACCCCGGGCAGCATCATCGTGTTCGTGACGCTCGCCAACCACGTGCGGTACGCCCTGGTGGGCGACCTGGTGTGGCAGCGCGAAGGTCTCACCCGGCTGGAAGAACGTCCCTGGCTGGTGCGGAGGTTCGCCGATCTGGACGCGGACGGCAACCGACGCAATCTCCTGCGGATGGCCTCCATCCTCCAGCGCATCCCCGACATGATCGTCGTGCCCGCCCACGACCAACGCGCCTTCGCCGAGATGACGACCCTGCCCAACGTGATCACCAAGGGCCTCATCCTCTGACAGCATTCGGCCGTGGCTCGACGCAGGCCGCCGACACCCCGTTCCGGACCGCAGGCGTCCGAGGGGTGTGACAGCAGGTGACGCCGAGCTTCGACCGACCATTGGGCGCTGCGCGTTCCGCTGCCGCTCGGGCTGCCGGCCCGGCCCGGCCCCCAGCCTTCACCGAAAACCGCTGGTACCGACCTTCTTGCGCCCCGCGGTCTCGACGGCGGCCAAGGTGCCGTGTCCCAGCGGTGAAGCAACCACATGTTCTGAGCCGATGAAGAGAGAAACTCGTGACGAAAGCAAGCGGTGACACCGCAACGGAACACAAGACCGAGATGGCTGCGCCCCGGGTCGCGCACGCTGTGGCCAGGGCCCTGAAAGACAACGGGATCGACCGTATCTTCCTGGTCACCGGTGGCGATCTGCTCCTCTGGCAGGCGCTGCGTGATCACGGCATCGACATGCACCTCGCGCGCAGCGAGGCCGCGTCGGTCGTCATGGCCGACGCGTACGCCCGGGTGACGGGCAAACCCGCGGTGGTCTACGGGCAGTGGGGGCCGGGTGCGGCGAACGTGGCCGGAGCGCTCGCGGACGCCTGGTGGGCACACAGCCCCCTCGTCGCCATCACCAGCACGGTGTCCACACGGGTCGAGTACAAGAACGAGTACCAGGAGCTCGATCAGCCGCCGATGTTCCAGTCGGTCACGAAGTGGCAGGCGCGTGTCACCCGCGCGGACCGCGCCGGAGAACTCGTCGCTCAGGCCGTGCGCACCGCGGCCGCGGGATGCCCACGACCCGTGCACCTCGACATCCCCTTCGACACGATCATGGAAGTCGCGCCGAACGCCCGCTACGCGCCTGCCTTCACGCCCACGCCGCCGGCCCCGTCGGCGAGCGCGGTGGACGACATCGTCAGCAGGCTCGCCCGGAGTGAGCGGCCGATGATCCTCGCCGGCAACGGAGTGCTGCTCGCCGATGCCGCGCTCGAGCTGGTCGCACTCGCGGAGACCGCGTCGGTGCCTGTCCTGACGACACTCGGCGGGAAGGGCGCCATACCCGAGAACCATCCGCTGTCGGTCGGCGTCGCGGGACGCTACTCAAGCAGGATCAGCAACGAGATCGCGCGTGAGGCGGATCTCGTCCTGGTCATCGGTACGGACCTCGGAGGTCTCGCGACCGACACCTACACGCTGCCCTCGGCCACCACCGAGGTGGTCCAGGTCGACCTCTCGCCCGAGGCCATCGGCAGGACGCGCGCCGTGCAGGCGGGTGTGGTCGCCGATGCCGGCGAACTGTGCCGCTCACTCGCCGCGGCGCTGACCTTGGAGCCGGTCACCGACGCTCGCCGCACGTGGTGCGAGTCCGTCCAGCAAAGGCGCGCCGCCTGGAAGGAGGACTTCCAGGCAGTGGCACGCCGACCTGCCGTCGGGCACGTGCGGCCCGAGGCCATCGTCTCGATCCTTCGGGAACTCACCCACGAGCGCGACCTGCTCGTCGTGGACACGGGCTTCATGGGGGCCTGGGGCGGCGCCCTGTTTCCCGTCCACTCGCCCGGCCGGACGTTCCTGCGCGCCGCCGGCACACTCGGCTGGGCCTTCCCCGCCGTTCTCGGAGCCCAACTCGCGGCGCCGGCGGGGCAGCGTGCCTTCGCGCTGGTTGGCGACGGTGGCTTCGGCTACAACGTCGGAGACCTCGAGACCGCGATGCGACTGGACATCCCGGCGGTGACCATCGTCCTGAACAACGCGAGCCTCGGGTACGAGCACGTCGGCTTCCAGCACGCCCTCGGAGGCGACGTCGTGCACGAGGTCTGCGATTTCATCGACGTCGACCACGCGAAGGTCGCCGCCGCGTACGGACTGTTCGCGGCTCGCGTCGATTCGGCGCAGGACTTCAGGGAAGCCCTGAAACAGGCGATCGCCGGCGCCCGCCCGGCACTGATCGACGTCGTGGTCGACAAGGAACGGATCGCCCCGGTCACCACGTTCGACGCGCTGCTCAAGCGCGACGTCTGAGCCGGCCCGGTGACCACGACCAAGGCATCGTCGGCACGACGACGTGCTGATCGGCTGGTCCACCGGGTCTCACTGCCCTGGAAACGCACCTGAACGCTCGGTGTTCGGCTGTCGAGCACAAGGAGATCACCATGCGACTGCCACTGATTCCCCCTACGGAGCTGACCGCCGAGCAGCGTCCCCTCTACGAGGCCTTCGAGAAGATGATCCAGGCCGAGGAGTACCAGGGCTTCGAGGTCCGCGACCCCGACGGTGCGTTCGTCGGGCCGTGGGGCGTGATGCTCCACTTCCCCGACCTCGCGGTGCCGCTCGGCCAGTTCATCGACGTCGCCCAGAAGCTGCCGGGCCTGAGCGACCGGGCCCGGCAGGTCGTCATCCTGACGCTCGGCGGCAGGTTCAACGTCGCCTACGAGCTCTACGCGCACACCCCGCTGGCCCTGCGCGCCGGGCTGCGCCCGGACCAGATCGCGGCCCTGAGCGCAGGCTCGCGCCCGGCCGACCTGGGCGAGGACGAGCTCCTCGCCGGGGATGTCGCCTCCGCCCTGACCCGGGGTGGCGCGGTGCCGGGGCCCCTGTACGACGCCGCGGTCGCGAAGCTCGGCCCGCAGGGCTTCGCCGCGGTCGCATTCATCACCGTCCACTACCTGGCGCTCGGCACCCTGCTCAACGCGTATGACGTGCCCGCCGGTCGCGCCGTGACTCATACCGACTGGGAGTGAATCATGCCCGATATCAACGAACTCAAGGCCATGCTCGAGAACCCGGACGACTTCGGCACGTTCGGGCGCTTCGCCGAGACGCCGGTCGACCAGATGTCGCCGGAGATGCGCGAGGCGTTCGACTTCACGCTGAAGCTGCGCGGACTCGTGCCGGGCCCGCACAAGATCTGGGCGGCGAACCCGACGCTCCTCAAGACGGTCACGCCGGTCGGGGCGTATTTCCAGACGAAGTCGACGTTGTCGAAGGCCGAGATCGAGATCGCCACCTGTGTGATCTGCGGGCGCTGGGGCGCCGCGTACGCCAGCTACGAGCACGAGAAGATCGGTGTGATCTTCGGAGGGCTCGACGCGGAGAAGGCGCAGGCGCTGATCGCGGGGCTGCCGACCGCGTTCGACGACCCGCGGCAGCAGATGGTGTACGAGCTCGCCTCGACGCTGGCCGCGGCGCGCATCGTGCCGCAGGGGATGTTCCAGCGGGCACAGGAACTGCTCGGCGACGCCGGCATCGCCGACGTGACGGTCCTGATGGGCTGGTTCAGCGCGGTCTCGCTCACCCTGATGGCCTTCGACGTTCCCTCGAACGCCGTCGGCCTCGACCAGTAGGCACATCGAAGCGCCTTCACCGGCAGCCTCGTCGAGTACTGCCTGGCCAGGCTCGACCTGGTCCTGGCGGTCGTCGGGCGTAGGGGCGGCGTGACGGTCCGCCGACTCGGCGGACCGTCACGCATGCCGTGATCAGGGACGGCCAGTACTTTCGCTCTCTCTGCGGCAAGTGCTGTTCAGTGCCGCTTCACGGTGCCGGAGGGACGCGTGGAGGTGCCTTGCCCGACAGCACGACCACCACTGCGGAGTAGGCGGGGACGTCGACAGCGTGCACGGTGACGGTCCCGTCGTGTAGGGCTTCGAGTTCACGCGGGTGGGCGTGACGGCGGTATTGGTTACGGCACATGAACGCAACGCCGGTGACGAGCGGCTGGTTGGCGAAGCCGATCAGAGTGCTGGCGACATGGGTGGTCGTCCGGTTGCCGACGACCTGCGTGGCGGTCGCGTCGCCGTAGTAGTGGTGGTTCCACTCAGAGGGACCGACCCTCGACAGGTTGCGTCAGGACCGGATGCTCGACGAAGCCTTCGCCACCGGCGACCCGCTCAAACTCATGAGGCTCTTCGGCATCACCGAACGAACCGCCATGCGCTACGTCACCGCCGCCCACCCCGAGCGCACCGCCAAGCAGCCTCGGTAGGACTGCTACATGTCAGGGCTGATCGGACGCTGGCCAAGCCCGCGGGTAGGGCACGCGAAGCGCCTCGGCAGGGACTGGGATGTGGTCAGCGGCGGCACGCAGACGTCCGTCGCGCAGAACGACGGCGCCGGCAGGGCGGGCCGCGTGCTCACTAGGCGGTCCTGTTCACGCGGATGAGCGTCCGCTGACCGTTCGCGATGAGCTTGCGCTCGCCGTGGTCCTGGACGCCGTAGACCTCCAGCTGGCAGACGGTCAGGGTGCGTCCGGACTTCAGGACGGTCCCTATGGCCTCGAGATGGTCGCCGGCCGCGGGCGCGAGGAGGTTGATCTTGTACTCGACGGTGAGGACTTCCGCGTCCTCGGGGAACAGAGTGAGTGCCGCGTATCCGCCGGCGCTGTCGACGATGGCGCTGGTGGCGCCGGCGTGGACGTAGCCGTGCTGCTGGCTCACCTCGGCACGGGCCGGGAGCATGATGTGGACGCGGCCTGGGCCGATGTGGGTGATCCGAGCGCCGAGGTGGGTCATGAGCCCCTGGCGGTCAAAGCTCGCCTGGATACGCTTTTGATCATCGCGGCCGGGATGGTGTGCAGTCGAGCGTCAGAGGGCCAAGCGCTCGACGAGAAGGAACCCGCCGATGGCGATCATCATGGCTCCAGAAATGCGTGTCACCATCCGCGCAGCCGAAGGACGGGTCTTGAGTACCGTGCGCGCCAAGAGACCGACGGCGAGGTAGACGATGGTGCAGGCCGTGAGGTGGATCGTGCCCAGCAGGCCGGTCTGCGCGGCGACAGGCCAGCCCGCGGAATCGATGAACTGCGGGAACAGGGAGAAGTACAGCAGTAGCACCTTGGGGTTCAAGCCGCTGATCACGGTGCCCTTAAGCACGATCCGTCCACGTGAGGAGGCCAGGGCCTCCTCGGACGCGGCCACAGTGACCGGCTGACGCAAGATTCCCCAGCCGAGCCATATCAGGTAGGCGGCTCCGGCGACAGTCAGCGCGGTCAGAGCGGTCGGCGAGTTCGCCACGATCACCACCAGGCCGGCAATGGCGAGCAGCGCGTACGCGATGTGCCCGGCTATGAGTCCAGCGACGGCCGGGACGACCGACCGTTCCCGCAGCCCGGCGGTGATCGCGTAGGCCCAGTCCGCGCCCGGTGTGAACACGAAAAGCAGGTCCACCGCGATGAAGGCCGCCAGTGTCGTTGTATCCATGGATGATCGTTCCCTCTCGCGCTTTCCTGCCTCAGAGGGAAGGTTAGGTGCGATATGCCCGAAAGTGTTTGCGTAGTTACCCTGTGATTGGGGTCTGAGGGGGAGAATCTCCTCCATGGATGCCCTGGATCGGAAGATTCTTGCTGAGCTGCAGCTGGACGGTCGCCTGACCGTCACCGAGCTGGCGGCCCGCGTGCAGCTCAGCGTCTCGCCCTGCCACCGCCGCCTACGTGACCTCGAACGCGAGGGCGCCATCCGCGGCTACCGCGCCGTTGTCGACCCGGCCGCCGTCGGCCTCACCTTCGAAGCCCTCGTCTTCGCCACCCTGCGCTGGGAGAGCCCCGATACTGTCACCGCCTTCGAAGAGGCTGTCACCGCCATCCCGCATGTGCTCCAGGCCCAGCGCCTCTTCGGCGAACCCGACTACCTCCTACGGGTCGCCACCACCGACCTCGCTGCCTTCCAGCAGCTTTACGACCAGCAGCTCGCCAGGCTGCCCGGCGTCCAGCGCCTGACCTCCACCCTGGTCATGAAGAACGTCATCGACGACCGACCGCTGCCCGAGTAAGCCCCGATCGGTGGAGCCACCTCAATCTCAAGAGGCATCGACCCCGCCGCGGCACCGAACCCGCGCGGAACTTCCCGTGGAGGGGTACCTACCCACGCAGGTTCCCGCGGTTTGACGTGCTGGATTCCGCGAACCCGCGCGCTTCCTCCCGCACCGACGGCAAGGCGTCCCTGCTGCGCGCCTTCAACGGCGCCGTCCTCGCCGGCCTCGCCTCCCTCGCCGACCGGGACCTGACGCCTGCGACGAAGGCCTTCGCCGCGGCCGCCGTGCTCGCCCTGGGCGGCCGCCGTGCTGCTGCTCCTGGTCGTCCGGCCCCGCCTGCGCGGTGACGACCGCGCCTCCTTCCCGCACTGGGCGGGCCTGGACGACGACGCGATCCTCGCCTGCATGCACGGCGACACCCGCGCCGCCCGCATCCGTGTCCTGTCCCAGATCGCCGTCGCCAAGTACCGCCAGCTGCGGCGCGCGGTCGACCTCAGCCTCGCCGCCCTCGCCCTGCTGCTTCTGGCCGCTGTCGCCGCGCTGCTGTGACGGCCCTGCGTCCCGCCCCGCCCGCGCTCCCAGTCGGCGCGCGGCGGGACCGGGCGCAGGGCCGTCACAGCATGGCCCGACACGAACGGAGCTCTGCCCGCCGCGCGGACCCCGCCGGCCGCACACGATCACACAGCAAGAGGCGCACCTCCATCAGCCTGGACAGCTCAGGGTGCGCCTCTCCCATGTCCGCCCGCACAGGGCGGGATCGGAGGCTTCATCATGCCCGTTGCGCCTGCCTTACGGCAGCCGACTCGAACACTCGTCATCGCCGCGGCCGCCGTGCCGCTCGCCCTGGCCGTGCTCGCCGACGACGTCCGCGTACGCCGCCAGCTGCAGACCGCACGCCGTGACCCGCTCACCGGCCTCGCCGACCGGGCCGCCCTCATGGACCGCACCACCCGCCTGGCCGCCACCCACCGCGAGCAGCTGCACGTCCTGGTCGGACTCAAGGGCGTCAACGACGAACTCGGCCACGCCGCCGGCGACATCCTCATCACCGCCATCGGCCGCCGCATCGGCGCCTGGGCTGAGGCCCGGGGCGGGCTCGCCGCGCGCCTGGGAGGCGACGAAATCGCCGCTGCCGTGCTGCTGTCGCCGACCGCGACCGTCCGGGAAGTCACCGCGCTGCGCGACCAGCTGGCGCAGCCCGTCCCCTGCGGCACCGAGCTCCTGCGCCCGGCCGTGTCCATCGGCACCGCCCGCGCCGCCGACCTGCCCGACGCGGCCGGCGCCGATCGGATGCTGCGCGGCGCGGACATGGCCATGTACCGGGTCAAGACCGGCCAAGCGAGCTGCGGGTACGTGGCCACCCGCCACGACGCCTACACGCCCACCGTCCACGGACGCCGCCCGGGCCGCCCCGGCACCCACCTCCCGGCCGGATGACCACCCAGGCCCCCAAGACCGCCCGGACCCTCGCCGACCTTGCCGGCGACGTACCCGCCCCGGGCGCCCTGCTGGATTGGCGCAACAGCCTCCACTACCAGCGCCTCGCACCCTGCGTCCTGTGCCGGCGTCCCACACCGCTGCGCTCCCACGCCGGAGAAGCCACGCACAAGACCTGCGCCGAACGGTGGATCGTCGCGCACCCCGACGAAGCCCGGTCGTCCGGTCGCTTCGTGTCGGACCGCCGCCCCACATCGACCACCGACAACCACGCCTGACCGGCCCGCGATTGGAGACCTATGGGCACCACCGTCCAGCACGACCAGCGCATCCCGTTCCCGACCCCCGCGACCCCGACCGCGTGCCGCCGCAGCCCCCGAACCTTCGACGTCGATTCCGGCGAGGCCACCGACCGAGCCGTAGCCGACCGCATCCGGACCGCCAAAGCAGCCTGCCGGCGCTGCCCGATCGCTGAGGGCTGCCTGCGATGGGCGCTCGCCAACCCCGACCAGACCCCCACCAACGTGTGGGCCGCCCCCATAACCCATCATCACTGTCCGCCCAGCAGTTGATGCCGGCCTCGGCGAGAGCGTCGATGATGCCGTGCTCGCGTGCGGCCCGGACGTCATGAACGGCACCGGCCAGCGCCGGTGAAGCCCAGAGCAGACGCCCCTTCGGGTCGGCCAGGACCTGCACGTTCATGCCGTGCTTCTTGTGTTTGCCCGAGTGGAAGGGACGGTCGGCGGCGATCCGGTCGATCGGCAGAAGCGTTCCGTCCGGGACCAGGTACGCCTTCATAGAGGCGGCACGTACTGCTTCGGCGAGCGTGGGGGCGAGCGCGGCCAGGAGCTCGACGGCCTCGGTGATGTACCGGTAGACGGTGGCGGTGCCGATCCCGAAACCAGCCGCGAGCTGGGCGTAGGGCTGGCCGTTGCGGAGGTGGGCGAGGGTGAGGAGGGCAGAGCTGGACACGTCGACGCCGGACGGGTAGACAAGCATGCGAAGCCTCTGGTGGAGACGGTTCTCTTGGTCGAAAACCCATCTACTAGGGGCTTCATCTATCTGTCAGGCCAACTGCCCAGCCGACGTGGGAGGTTGGAAAGAGCTCACTGACCAACGGGCCGGCCGGAGCTGTCGAAGAGACGGTAGTGCAGGAGCGCCAGCGACTGCATGTAGGCGCTGTACATATGCCCGCACGGTGACGGCCTCGGCGACACACCGGCCTTCGCCAACCCCGTGTTCGACACGGCCGGACACAAGGTCGGCAGCGACCAGGGCTCCTGCGTCCGCACCAGGGTCGGCACGGCGTGGGAGTGCAGCCGGACGGCGACCTTGCACGGCGGATCGATCGTCGTCCAGGGTCCTTCTGCGACGCGGCCGACTCCACGCGGCGCCCGGGCGTGGGATCGGCTGTGATCGGCTGAAGGGATGATCTGCGCCCGACATGCCGTCATGGGGGAGTGGGGCTGGTAGGTGAGTGGGCCCTGGCCCGTACGATTCTGCCGAAATTTGTCGTATACCTCATGGATTTTTCGGTTTGGGCTGCTTTCTCGAATCGGCGGTGTGTATGAAATCGATGTTCCGTAGTCGGCTGCGGCCCTGGGCCGCAGCCTGCGTGACGCTCGTGACCCTGGCGGGCGTGGCCGTCACCGCTCCTGCGGCGCTGGCGGCCGCGCCGGCACGCGCGCTCGAAGCGGGGCGCGTCAGCGACCTCCCGCCCGCCGTCGAGGCGATCATGCACAAGCCCGGCTACGAGAGCGCGCAGTGGGGCGTCTACGAGGTCGACCCCTCGACCGGGGAGGTGATCCACTCCCAGTTCGCGCGGCAGTCCTTCGTCCCCGGCTCGGACACCAAGCTCGTCACCCTCTCGGCCGCTTGGCACAGCCTGGGCCCCGGCCACCGTTTCACCACGCCCGTGTATGCGGCGGGCACGCGCCACGGCTCGACGCTGAAGGGGAACCTGGCGCTGGTCGCCCAGGGCGACCTGACGATGGGGGGGCGGACCAGGCCCGACGGTTCGGTGGACTACACCAACGTCGACCACACGTCCGCCAACGACCTGCCCGGCGCCACGCTCACCCCGGAGAACCCGCTCGCCGGTGTGGACCAGATCGCCCGGCAGGTGCGCCATGCAGGCCTCACCCGCGTTCAGGGCGACGTCGTCGTCGATCCCAGGATCTTCACGCCCCCGGAGCTGGACCCGCAGCCCACCCCGCTGATCATCAACGACAACCTCATCGACCTGCTCACCACCCCCACCACCGCCGGGCACGCGGCCAAGCTGTTCTGGCGCCCGCAGGTCAAGCCGTACAGCGTCGACTTCAAGGTGAAGACGGTGGCCGCCGGCGGTACGACGAACATCACGGTCAAGGCCTCCCAGGACGGCACCAAGATCACCGTGTCCGGTCAGATCGCGGCCGGGACGCAGCCCGTCCTGAGGACCTCACCCGTCCAGGATCCCAACGCCTTCGGCCGCACCGCGCTGATCGAGGCACTCGGCCGGGCAGGCGTCACCGTCAGCGCCCGGCCAACCGGCCCCAACCCGGAGCGCAAACTGCCCGCCTCCTACCACCACGATCCGCGGGTGGCCGCCTATGTCTCCCCGCCCTACCAGCAGTACGCCAAGCTGATCCTGAAGGTCAGCCACAACCTCGGCGCCAACCTGGCCTTGTGCAACATGGCCGGGCTGCGGGGCAGCAAGGACTGCTTCGCCGGCGGATTCGGGGTCGAGCACGACTTCCTGACCCAGGTCGCGCACGTCGACCCGGCGCAGTTCCAGCTCGATGACGGGCGCGGTGGCGACGCGACAGAGAAGGCCACCCCGGTCGGCCTCGCCCAGGTTCTCGCCTATTGGCTGCACACCCCCGATGCGACCGCCTTCCGGCTGTCGCTGCCCATCCTGGGGGTCGACGGCTCGAACGCGATCTCCTGCTCCCACTGCCCGGCCAGGGGCAAGGTCTTCGCCAAACCGGGAACCGTCATCGGCCTGGACCGGCTCAACGGCCAGCTCGACGTGGCGGACCAGAGCCAGGCCGGCTACCTGCTGACCGACGACGGCCATGTGGTCATCTTCGTTGAACTCGTCAACTCCGCCACCGCCCCTGACATCCAGGGCATCCTGCGCATCTTCGACGACACCAACCAGATCTCCGCCCTGCTGCAGGAGGAGGCCTCGGCACACCCGTGAAGGCGCGTGGCAACCTGCACCTGCGCCGACGGTACGGAAGACGCCCGGGGCTGCTGCCTCTTCACCGGCCCCGGGCGTGCGATCACGCCGCCGGACCCACACCCGTCCCACCCCTCGGCCGTGCGGATGTGGGTCTGGACCAGCAGGCACCGAAGGATCCGCACAGCGGGCAGCTCACGTGGTCACATCGGTGAGCCTCGACATCGTCTGGCGCGTCAGCAGTGCCGACGTCTCCGCGCGCCGGGACGTCCACGTCCGCGAGGACGACTCCAAGGTCCGCACCGGCACCCTGCCCCGCGCCATGGCCTCCCTGCGCAACCTCGCCATCAGCGTCTTCCGCCAGGACGGTCAGACCAACATCGCCGCCGCCCTCCGCCACACCGGCCGCGACTACCACCGGCCCCTACGAGCCCTCGGTCTCAGAGTGCGGGATGTGGCGTTCCGTCGGTCTTGTCATCGCTCGATGGTGTGACGTTGGGGCGTTGCTGTCGGTCAGGGGTTCGGGGTTCGTATTGGCTTGTGGCATGAGCATGCGCAAGCCGTACCCGAGCGATCTCACCGATGAACAGTGGGAGCTTGTCGAACCCGTGATCACGGCATGGAAGGCCCGGCATCCGTCGGTCAGCGGGCATCAGGGGAAGTATGCGATGCGGGAGATCGTGAACGCGATCCTCTACCAGAACCGCACCGGTTGTCAGCGGGAGTTCCTGCCCCATGACATGCCCCCGCCCGGAGCGGTGAAGTACTACTTTTACCTCTGGCGCGACGAGGGCACCGACCAGGACGTTCACGATCTGCTGCGCTGGCAGTTGCGGGAGAAGCGGAAGCGATTAGCCGACCCGAGCCTGGTGGTCCTGGACACGCAGAGCATCCACGCCTCCGTCGGAGTCCCGGCCACGACGACGGGACGGGATGCCGCGAAGAAAGCGCCGGGCAGGAAGAGATGCCTGGCCGTGGACGTGTTGGGCCTCGTCATCGACTGCGTCGTCCTGCCCGCCTCCGCGCACGAGAACACCGTCGGCATCGCCCTGCTGGACGGTGTCGCCGGGCAGTGCGACACGGTGAAGAAGGCCCTGGTCGACCAGGGCTTCAAGAAGAAGGTCGTCGAGCACGGCACGAACGTGGGGATCGACGTCGAGATCGTCGAGCGCAACCCGGACGACAAGGGCTTCGTTCCGCAGGCCAAGCGGTGGATCGTGGAGCAGACGAACGGGATCCCGATGTTCTACCGCCGTCTCGTACGCGACTACGAACACCGCCCCGCCTCCTCCCGCTCCCGCGTCTTCTGGGCGATGACCTCCGTCATGAGCCGCCGCCTCACCGGAGCCACCCTCGCCTCCTGGAGGACCGCATGAGCGAGAACCCACAGATCAAAGCCATCCTGGAACACATAGAGACCCGCGAACGCGAACTGGCCGACCAAGCCGGGCAGTTCCGGGTCCGCATCGAAGAACTCACCCGGCAGCTCGGCGAACTCGACGCGGAGAGCGAGAACCTGCGCATCACCCGCAAGACCCTCCTCAACTCTCCCGCTGCCCTCACTCGCCACCGGGCCGGACCGCCCCGACGTCCCGGACCACCCCGCCTACCAGCAGATCCTCAACGCCCTGGCCGACGCGGGCCGACCGATGCGCGCCCGCGACCTCTGCCAGGCCCTCGACCTGCCGATCCTCCCGAGGAACACCGAGGGCATCCGCTCCAAACTGAAACGCCTGGTCAGCCGGGGCATCCTCATCGAACCCGAACCCGGCTTGTTCGCCGGCACCGACGCCTGAGAACCACCCCCCACCCGCGACCAGCGGTCCTTCCCCAACCTCAACCACGAAACGGACAAGAGCTCACGTTCCGCACTCCAAAACAGTGCGGGCCGACAACCCAATCCAGAGGCCGCGCAGCGTTCCTTCCACCCCCCGCCTGCGCGGCAGTACTTGCCACTCGGCGTCCGTCATAACCGACACGTGTCCCTCGCCGTGGTGCGGAATCAGCAGAACCGGCCGCCCTGCCACCTGGGCGGGCGGCGGGGCGGCGACCACGGCGGCTTCCGCTTCGGCCCGGTCCTGTTCGGCCGGCCGGTTCAGGACCCGCTCGGCGACCAGCAGTTCCTCGCGCTCGGCCTGGACCTCCCGCGACTGTTTGGCCAACTCCTCGGCGAGCACGTCCAGTTCGCATCTGCGAGCGGTGATCGGCTCCAGGACGCCCTTAGAACTCCTAACAAAATGTTCCAACTTGCCTTGGAATATGGCCGCCCTGATGGTGCGTTGGCCTGCGCATGAGAAGGGGTGAGCAGCTGCCGTGGATCGTGTCCGATGAGCTGTGGACGCGGATCGAGCCGTTGCTGCCGGTCGTGCCGCAGCGCGCGGATCACCCGGGGCGCAAGCGTCTGGACGACCGCAAGGTGCTGTCGGGCATCCTGTTCGTGCTCTACACCGGCATTCCGTGGGAGTTCCTGCCCCAGGAACTGGGCTTCGGCTCCGGCATGACCTGCTGGCGGCGCCTGCGCGACTGGAACGACGCGGGTGTCTGGCAGCGTCTACATGAATCGCTGCTGGCCGAACTGCACGCCGCCGACGCCCTGGACTGGTCCCGGGCGGTGATCGACGGCTCCCATGTGCGGGCCATGAAGGGCGGCCCAAAACCGGACCGAGCCCGGTCGACCGTGCCCGAACAGGCTCCAAGCACCATCTGATCACCGAAGCGCACGGCATCCCGCTGGCAGCGTCACTGACCGGCGGCAACCGCAACGACGTCACCCAGCTCATGCCCTTGATCGAGGCGATCCCGCCGGTGCGGGGCCGACGCGGACGGCCCCGCCGGCGCCCCGACAGGCTCTACGCCGACCGCGGCTACGACCACGACAAGTACCGCAAGCAGGTCCGGGCCGCCGGAATCACCCCGGTCATCGCCCGCCGCGGCACCGAACACGGATCAGGACTGGGCGTCCACC
>NZ_JBSFHA010000112.1:0-33321 GCF_053596855.1 Streptomyces sp. NPDC001617 | reverse complement strand
CCCAGGCCCTCCTCCGCCTCGCCCGCCACCGCATCAGCGTGCTCTTCGCGATGCTCCGCGACGGCACCTTCTACGAACCACGCAGCCCCGAAGCAGCCACCACATGACCACTCAGCCTTGACGAAGGACATAGAGGCACCCCCCACGGGAGAGCCGCCCGGCGACATCGGAGTGACCCGGGCCCGGATCCCCTTGTGCCGACGGTGCGCCGACGGCACGTCACGGGCCCGGGTCACGTTCTGGATGACCGGATCACGTCCTGATCCGGTCGGACCGGCCCCGAGTGTGACCCAGTTCCCTGGAGATCAGCTGTGAGCCGGCCCCGAGTTCCGTCGCAGGCGGGCGGTGATCGGCACCGCCGTGCCGACACCTTGGCCGACGCGAAGGTGGCGAAACAGCAGCCGCTCCTGCAGCTGACCGGGGTCACGACTTGGACGCAGTGGGGCCGGCATGCGTACGAAAGGGGCTGGGTGGCCCGGGAGCGACCCGAGTGACATGGGTTGACCTGCGTCTTCCCCGTCCCTCCGGCACCCTGGGCACATGGGAGTGTGGGACCTCCTCCTGGTCGGCCTGGTCCTCCTGCTCGGCCTGTGCGGAGTACTCGTGCCCGGGGTGCCGGGGTCGTGGCTCGTGTGGGCCGCGATCCTGTGGTGGGCGCTGAAGGATCCGCGGCCGGTCGCCTGGTGGGTCCTGGTGGGGGCCACGGTGGCGCTGTTCCTCTCCCAGGTGGTCCGCTGGGCGCTGCCGCCCCGGCGGCTGCGGGCGAGCGGGGCCACCCCCCGGATGGGGGTCTACGCCGGTGTCGGCGCGTTGGCCGGTTTCCTCCTGCTCCCCGTGGTGGGCGCGATCCCCGGCTTCATGGCCGGCATCTACCTCGGCGAACGCCTCCGCCTGGGCCGGCACGCCGAGGCGGTGACGGCCCTGCGCACCGCGATGCGCTCGGGCGGCTCCAGCGTGCTGGCGGAGCTGTTCACCTGTCTGCTGATCGCGGGGGCGTGGCTGGGGGCGGTGATCTGGGGCTGACCGCGCCCCTCCCCGGTACAGGCCCACAGACCCAGGCCGAGGATCCGATGTGCGGGACGGGCGGGCGTGCTTCGCTGCTCCCATGACCGAATTCAGTGAGGCCGAGCGCGCGTATCTGAAGTCGCAGCGGCTGGGGCGGCTGGCCACCGTCGACCCGCACGGGCAGCCGCAGGCGAACCCGGTCGGCTTCTTCCCGCAGGAGGACGGCACGATCCTGATCGGCGGCCTCGCCATGGGCCGTACGAAGAAGTGGCGCAACCTCCAGAAGAACCCCAAGGTGGCCCTGGTCGTCGACGACATCGTCAGCCTGCGCCCCTGGAAGGTGCGCGGCATCGACATCCGCGGCGAGGCCGAACTCCTCACCGGCCCGCATGAGTTGGGCCCGCACTTCAGCGACGAGGTGATCCGGGTCCATCCGCGCCGGATCCACAGCTGGGGGCTGGGCACCCCCTAGGAGGTGCCCCCTCTGGGGGAGGGTTGGCCCCGATCACGCCGCCGGGAACGGAGTCGAGCGCGGCCCACACACAGTCCCGGAACTCACTGCCGACGGTGTTCGACTCCAAGCGGAACTCCTTCGGTTCACCGGCGAAGCAGGCGGCCGGCTGTCCTCGGCCGAACGGAAGGGTCCGCGATCCTGCCGCCAACTCGCCACCACCTCACGGCCGTTCTTCCGGCGGGCCCGACAGGGCTGTCGACGCGGGTCCAGAGGGTGGTGGTCATCACGGATCAGTCCAACTCTCCTGCTGCGCGCAGATGTTGCAGGGCGTACGAGCGCCAGGGGCGCCAGTCGTCGGGGAGGTCCAGGTCGGGCGGGGCCACGTCGGGGTCGCCGAGGGCGCGGGTGCGGATGACGGCGAGGGTACCGGCGTCGATGCCGGGCAGTCCGAGCAGCGCGGTCTGCGCCTCGTCGCGGTCGGCGCCCGGGTCGAGGCGTACGGCGCCGTCGGCGAGGGCGGCGGTGAGCGCGCCGAGGGGGCCGTCGGTTGCGGCCTCGGCGAGGACGGCCGGTTCGGGGAAGAGGTGGGTGAGGCTGCCGGAGGGCGCGTCGAGCGCCTTGCCGTACCGCCGCACCAGCCGCTCGCTCTCGTACGGCCCCACCAGCGCACGTACGGCCAGCTCGTCCGCGTCGGCGGCACCGGGCGACCGCAGCCCCGGCCGGGCGGCGACGAGCGGGGCGAGCCGCGGGTCGCTGCCGAGGCGTTCGTCGACGGCGTAGGGGTCGGCGTCGAGGTCGAAGAGCCGCCGCAGCCGCCCCACGGCGGTGGTCAGGTCGCGGGGGTCGGTCAGCTGCAGCCGGGCGTCCAGCCAGCCGCCGGGATGCGAGCCGGACGCGGACCCGACCGCCCCCACCCGCTCGTCGACGGCGACGATCCCGGTGCCGTGCGGGAGGCGGAGGGTACGGCGATACGTCCGCCGCCCGCGCTCCCCGCTCACCTCCTCCACACCGGGCACGGCCTCGCCCGCGAGCAGATCGAAGACGGCGGTGGACTGATAGGAGCCCCGGAACGCGAGCCGCAACGGAATGCCGGCCGCCGGAGTGGTCGGCCGCCGCCCCGCCCGTCCCCCGCCCGGCGCGGCCGCCCGCAGCTCGCTCGGCGTCGAGGCGTACACCTCGCGGATGGTGTCGTTGAACTGCCGCACACTGGCGAACCCGGAGGCGAACGCGATCTCCGTGATCGGCAGGTCCGTCGTCTGCACCAGCACGCGCGCGGTGTGCGCCCGCTGCGCCCGGGCCAGCGCGACGGGCCCGGCGCCGAGCTCCGCGGTCAGCTGCCGCTGGACCTGACGGGCGCTGTAACCGAGCCGCGTCGCCAGCCCGGCGACGCCCTCCCGGTCCACGACCCCGTCCCCGATCAGCCGCATGGCCCGGCCCACGACATCGGCGCGGACGTTCCACTCGGCCGACCCCGGTACGGCGTCCGGACGGCACCGGCGGCAGGCCCGGAAGCCCGAGCCCTGCGCCGCCGCGGCCGTGGCGAAGAAGCGCACGTTACGGCGCTTCGGGGTCACGGCCGGGCAGCTGGGGCGGCAGTAGATGCCGGTGCTCGCGACGGCGAAGAAGAACTCACCGTCGAAACGGGCGTCGCGGCTGCGTACGGCTTCGTACCGGGTGTCCTCGTCCGTCATGTGTTCCAGTCTCCGCCGTCGGCGAGGGTGCCGCTGGCGGGAAACGGACACGACTGTGGCCTTGCGCTAGCGCCAACGCCCCCGCTTGGCCTCCATGGCCGCCTTCCCCTCCGCCCCCCTCCGCTTCCAGTCCTTGCGGAGCTCGGCCCTGAGCCGTGCGTCGGTCTTGGCGACGATCCGCCGGTTCTCCCGGATCAGCTTCCGATAGCTGTCCAGCCGCCGCTCGGCCAGCTCACCGGAGTCGATCGCGGCCAGCACCGCGCACCCCGGCTCGGCCTCGTGCCCGCAGTCGTGGAACCGGCACCGCTCGGCCAGCTCCTCGATCTCGGAGAACACCTGCCCGACCCCGCTCTCGGCGTCCCAGAGCCCGACACCCCTCAGCCCGGGCGTGTCGATCAGGACACCCCCACCCGGCAGAGCAAGCAGGTTGCGGGTGGTCGTCGTATGGCGCCCCTTGCCGTCGGCGTCCCGCGTGGCCTGTACGTCCATCACGTCGGCGCCGACGAGCGCGTTCGCGAGGGTCGACTTCCCCGCGCCGGACTGCCCGAGCAGCACGGACGTACCGCCGGAGACGGAGGCGACGAGGAGGTCGAGCCCGTCTCCGTCCAGGGCGCTGACGGGAAGGACGGTGACGCCCGGCGCCGAGAGCTCCACGTCCTGGACCAGGTGCGCGCGGGTCGCTCCATCCGGTACGAGGTCGGCCTTGGTGAGCACGACGAGCGGCTGGGCGCCCGACTCCCAGGAGAGTGCCGACGTATGCAGCGGTGCCTCACCACCCGAGCTGGACATGGCGAGCGCCAGGAACCGCTCGATCCGCCCGAGGTCGAGTTCGACCGCGAGCGACACGCAGATGACGACGTGATCGATGTTAGTGGCCAGGACTTGGCCCTCGGAACGCTTCGACGACGTAGACCGCACGAAGGCCGTCCGGCGAGGCAGCAGCGTCCGCACGTACAGCGGGTCGCTGCCCTCAGGATCGACCGCGACCCAGTCCCCCGTGCACACGACCTTCATCGGATCACGGGGGACGACGAACTCGGTGTCGGCACGGACGGTGCCGGCCGGGGTGATGACGTCACACAGGCCACGGTCGACCCGAGCGACGCGGCCGGGCAGGAGACCCTGCTCGGCGTAAGGGGCGAACTCGGCTTCCCAGCCCTCGTCCCAGCCGTAGACGGCGAGAGGGTGCGACGAAACGGAAGAAGCCGAAAGAGAAGAGGAAGACAAGGGGTGACCCTTCACAAGGGTGGCCCCGGCACCGCGCTCACTGGCGCGGGAGAAGCAGAGAGGTCAGCCGGAGGCCACGGAAGTGGACTGAATGAACTTCCGGATGCGGGCAACGCCCATCTCAACGACAGCCATCGGTCACACCTCCCAACAGGTCAAGTCACCCCGGTAATGTGGGGCTACCGCTCGAACAGCCTCGACCCTAGAGGTACATGCGCCCAGGACGCCATCGAATTATGGCAACCCATGTTCACGTCCCTCGGGGCACGGGTCATGCCATGCCATAGAGCGTCTGCAGGTCGACCAATTGGATATCCGGGCCGGCATGTGCGGCCGTGTATGCCTTGTCGTTGAAGCCTGCGCCGCTGAAACACATGAGTCGGGTACCGGTGGTGTCGTAGCGTCCCGCCTGGGTGATGAGGTCGCGGATGTGCTGGAGGCGCTCGATGTGGGCGATGCCCATGGTGTCGTTCCATTTGGCCTCACCGATGGCAAGGAGCGGTGCCTTGGAGCCGTCGGCGATGCCGATGACCGCCACGTCCACTTCGTGTCCGATGCGGGCCTTCGGATCGTGCACCACTCCGTGCCCGACCCGGGCGGGCAGACCTCCGATCAGTTCTGGGTCGGCGTGGTGCAGCGCCCAGTCGCGGCAGACCTGTTCGAAATGAGGGCCGAGGACGTTACTCGTGAAGCGGCGGCGGCTGGCCTGCCAGACCCGAGCTGCGCTGCCGGGGCGTTCCAGCTGGTCCCAGACCGGTCGCATGATGGCGTGATAGAAGCCGATCAGCGGTTCGGCGATGCGGTAGGTGGGGCGGTTGTCGCGGAAGGCGTCGGCATCTCGATGCAGCAGGCCGGCGTCTTCGAGGACGTTGATGGGGTGTGCGATGTCGGTGGCCTTGCGTTCCAGGTACCCGGCCATACCTCCGCGGGTGGCGTTGCCGTCGGCGACCGCGGCCAGTACGGACAGGTACAGGGCGGTGTCCCGCAGGTCGGGCTCTTCCGCGAGCAGATAGCGGGCCTCACGGAACAGAGGGGTCTCTGGGTTGAGGACGGTGCGGACGACCCAGTCGTCGAAGTCGTCGGCTCCCTTCGGGGTGTCGCCACGGGCGAATTCCCGTCGGTACGCAGGAGTGCCGCCGACAATCGCGTTGACCTGCAGGGCCAGGCGCGGGTCGGTGATGTTCCAGAATTCGGCGGCCAGGCGGTGGTCGAGAGGGCGGACAACCAACTCCAGCCCTGCCCGGCCTCGCAGGGGGGCATTACCGGACAGCAGCCTGCCCATGAACGACAGCGCCGAGCCGCACAGCAGTAGCCGGGTGCGGGAGCCGCTGCGCTGGTCGCGCAGGGTTCTCAGCGCCTCTTGGATGATCGAGGGGAGCTCCGGATTCGCCTTGGCAAGGTATGGGAACTCGTCGATCACGACGGGCACGGGCCGCTCTGTGCCCAGCGCGAGGAGCGCGTCGACAGCCTCGGCCCAGTCGGCGAAGTGGTAAGGACTGGCAGGTCGCACATGCGCGGTGAGCGCGGCGCTGATACGCCGCAGGGACTCGGCGTCGGCGGCCTCGGTCGCGCCGAAGTAGAACCCGCCTGCGGCGCGGCAGGCCGCGTCGAGCAAGAAGGTCTTGCCCTGTCGGCGCCGACCGGAGACCACACCGAGCGTCGCGCCAGGCTGTTCATCTTCGATGAACCGTGTCAGCGCCGACCATTCGTAGTCGCGGTCGAACATCTCAACGGGCTTGTCCATGCCCCTCCACCCTATAAGCAGGATCACACATCTATAAACTGTACCCCTACATCAAGGATCGGTGAGCTGCCGGATGGCCGGGTTTCCGCGAGCTGGAGTCTGCTTGACTCATGGAGGGCCACCGACGCAACCCGGCCGGGAAAGACGCACGCCCGTGGAGTCCAGGCTGTGTCGAGTGGACGGCGGCCGGTGCGGCTCGCCACGCCACACATGCGCATGCTGGGCGGTGCAACGACCGCTATCTCCCTTCGGCACGAGGCCACATGGAGACGGCTGGGCCTCTTCCGGTCGACGACGCGCTCGGCCACCCGATCGGCCCGGCTGCGGCCTGGAAGCAGCGGAAACATGTGTCAGAGTGGAGGGGCGAGACAGGAGAGGGCGGCCTGTCATGTCCACATACTTCGATCCCCACAGTTCGGCCATGGCCCACTCCGTCCCCATCGAGCGGCGGAGCGAGGAGTACGCGGACCTCTTTGGGCAGGCCCCGGTGATCTTCGCTGCGCTCAGTGGCCCGAGACACCTGTTGGAAGTGGCGAACTCGGCATTCTTCGAGGCCGTGGGGTGCGACCGCGGGCGTGTCGGCGAGCCGGTCGGAGAGGTGATTCCGGAACTGGTTCCGCAGGGCGTCCTCGCCCGGCTCGACGAGGTCTACCACACCGGCGTCGCATACCGGGCCCGGGACGGGCGGCTGATTCTGGGAGAGCCGGGTAGGCAGCGGGAGGGGTTCTTCGACTTCACCTACGAGCCCCGTTGGGACGAGGCCGGCCGGATCGACGGGGTCGTGGTGCGAGACGGCCCATACGGGCAGCCCCTGCGAGCAGCTCGGGGTCACGGGTTACGTGTGCGTGCCGCTGGCCACCCGGGGCCGTACCTTCGGCACGCTGACGCTCCTGGCCACCTCCCTCACTCTGGACGGCCACACGATCGCCCTGGCCCAGGAACTCGCCCGCCGGGCCGCTTCGAGTGCCGACAACGCCCACCAGTTCACCGACCGCGTCCGGCTGGCCCACGATCTGCAGGCAGGCCTGCTGCCTCCCGACTTGCCCAGGATTCCCGGCGCGACCTTGGCCGCCTCGTACCATCCGGCCGGTGAAGGTCTCGACGTCGGCGGCGACTTCTACGACGTCTTCGCGCTGTCCGGCGACCGCTGGGCGTTCATGATCGGCGATGTGTCGGGGCGCGGTGCACTGGCGGCCACCACCACCGGAATGGTCCGCCACACCGCACGCGCCGCCGCCCGCCTTCTGAACGACCCGGTGGCAGTGGTCGCCGCCATCAACGACGCGTTGACGTCAGGCACCGCCGAAGAGGACCGCTTCGTTTCACTCGTTTACGGCGAACTGCGGCGCTCCGCGTCTCACCTCGCGCTCAACCTGATTCGAGCAGGCCACGTACCGCCCCTCCTGCGCCGGGTCGACAGCACGGTCGAAGAGCTCACGCAACCAGGCCTGCTGTTGGGTATACGTCCCGACCCCGGCTTCTGCCCGTGCGACATCGACCTGCGTCCCGGTGACAGCCTGGTCCTGGTCACCGACGGCATCACCGAGGCTCGTTCCGCCGAGGGCGAATTCTTCGGCGAGGACCGCTTGGCCGGCGCGCTCATCGCCGACCAGATCACGACGCCCACCGCCGCCACCCTCATCGAGTCCCTCACCGCCGCTGTCACCACGTTCGCAGGCGATGCCACCCTCGACGACCGGGCCGCGCTGGTCGTCACAGCCACCTGATGGTCACGATGGCGCAGCAGCCATCGCCGCGCTCACAGCGCGCAGGAGGCAGGGAGGTCAGCCAGAGACCGCGGAGGTGGAGTGGATGAACGTCCGGATGCGGGACGCGCCCGTCAAAGAGACATCCATCGGTCACACCTCCTGGTCCTCAATCGGCCGCGGCGGCCAACAGTCACTGCGTGAAGAGAACCCGGCCCTGGACGCGCGCACACTCGGCCCACCGTTTTTCTGACAGGGTCACAGGCCGTGCTGGTCGAGGAACCGCATCAGGTTCCGCTTGCGCTTCTGACCGGCACGCAGAGCGGCGAGGTACGCGGTAACTCGCCTTCGGTGCCCAGGCGGCGATGGTAGTCGCGCATACTCACCAGCAGACCGGTCAGCTGCTCGTAGACGGCGTTGCGCGTCTGTTTCATGAACCGTTCGGCCAGCCGCAGGTAGCCGAGCGCGTCGGCAGGACGGACGGCGCAGGCCCGGTCGGCAAGGGCACGCCACTGCCGGTCGTGGGCACGCGTTTCGGCCGCGGCCCGCCAGGCGGCGCCGACGTCCCCGTCGTCGGCCAGGGCATCGACCAGGACCGGACCGCCGTACCGGGACCGCTGCCGCTGCCCGGCGTCGGCGCGCAGCAGCACGAGGGCCGGTTCCCGCTCGGCCTGCCAGCACTCGGCGGTCTGTGCCGCCGTACGCGACTGCTGGCACGCGACCAGGGAACGGCGGGCGACGAACTGGATGCGGACCGCGACGAGGTCCAGCCTGCCCACATGCTTTCCCCGCTCGGCGGCCCGAAGGATCAGCGCTTCTTGGTCTTCTTCTTTTGCGGCGGGGTCCAGTCGCCTCGGTGCAACTGGCAACGGGAGTAGCCGATCATCGCCGGGTTCTGGCATCGTTTGCCGGTCTTGGTCTTGGTCGACCCGCACTTGACCTGTTTACCCATTTTTCCTCCCCTGTCCGGTCGAAGATGGCCCCTCTCGAAACCATCGTCACCGGACAGAGGAGCTCATGGCTCTACTTGCAGCCGCGTTCGGCCGATTCACTCCCCCGCATGCCTGAATCATGACATTTGCATCACCGAGTTGATCACTGCGTGTATGGGGATCTCGTTGATCAAAGACCGTCGGTGCCATCGCCTACCTCGCAGGCCCGGGATTCCGTAACCCGAACCCGGTGAATACACACAAGTGCTCAACTCATGGCCTCTACCCCACACTTGAGATCGGCTATGTTCGAGGCTGAGTGTTGCAGACGCCGTCGAGCAGGGGGTTTGGGCGTGCTACAGGAACCGTGGGCGGAGCTGGGCGAGACGGTCGGTGCGATCCGCGCCGGACTCCAGGGCGCCATGCGGGAAGGCCAGGACGAGCCCCTGAAATTCAGGGTCGGCCCGGTGGAGTTGGAGTTCACGGTGGCCGTGCGGAAGGAGGCCGGGGCCCAGACCAAGGTCTTCGTCCTCCCCTGGACCGGTGAGGCCAAGGGCACGGTGAGCACGGACCGCACACACCGGGTCAAGTTCACGCTCCAACCCATCGACGCCGACGACAGGGACGCCAAGATCTCCGGCACCGTGAGCGGACTGCCGGAGTAGGCCGATGGACCGTGCACGGGTGGTGGAGATCTGGAATTCCGCCCGGAAGGAGCGCAACTTCGGCACCGGCTACTTGATCTCCAGTCAACTCCTGCTCACCGCTTACCACATCATCGGGACATCTGATGTGGCCGACGGCGCGGTCAAGGTCCGCCGACTCGATCAGGCGGGCGGCACCGATTGGATGACCGCCGAGCTGATATGGCCCACGCAACTTGTCGACATCGAGGCTCACCCCGAGCGGGACGCCGCGCTGCTCCGGATCACGGACGCGAAAGGGCAGGCGCCTCGGTTGACTCCCATCCGGCTGGGCCGGATCCTCGGCGAGGACCGCGTGCCGTGCCTGGGGCTCGGCTTTCCGGACGCCGTCGTGGACCGCGACCGGCCGAGACGGCGCGACACGATGGCGGTGCGGGGGCATGTGGATCCGTTGCATGCCATGAAGTCCGGCATGCTCACCGTCCACGTCGACTCCGGGGTCGTCCCCAAACACCCTTCCACGGGATCGAGTTGGTACGGCGCTTCAGGAACGGCCTTGTTCTGCGGGCCGTTCCTTGTCGCGGTACTGGCCACCGACAAGAAGATCTCCGACACCGCAAACGTCCTCGATGCCGTCCCCGTCACGGCGCTGGCCGCGCAGGCGGGCTTCGCGGAGGCTCTGGCTGAACACGGCGTCCACTGCATCGTCGAGGACGTTCCCGTGCGGCGGCCGGACGAGCATCCGAACTCCCCATACCCTTCGATCGCCATGACACAGGCGTCCCGCGCGCAGCGGGTCCGGTCTTCGCTCGGCACCGCCGCCGTGAGCGGCCTGCTGGCGTTGCTGAGCGCCTTCACCTTCCCCTCCTCCGCACGCCACTCGATCGCGGCCGCCCTGACCGCACCGGTGGTCGGCGGCATGCTCGGGGCGTGGGGCAGCTCGCAGTTCCGCCGGCCCGGGCGCTCCGGATCGTCACGGGAGGCCATACGGCTGGACCTGCTGGAGAGCGTACGGCAGCAGGCGAACCAGCGGCGTCGGCAACTGCTCGGCGGGGACACGATGGCCATCAACATCACCTACGAGACGCAGCCCGCCCCGGGCCGGGGAGCGGAAACCGCCCCACCGCACGGCGACTTCCTCGGCATCGCCCGCTTCGTGGACGACCTGCGGCCCAAACGGCTGGTCATCACAGGCGGCCCCGGGTCGGGGAAAACGCTCCTCGCCAACGAGTTCGTCCACCAACTCCTCGCCCGTGCATCGTACGCCGGTCCCGTGCCCGTGCCGGTCGGCCTCGCCGGGTGGGACACCGACATCCCCTTCACGGACTGGCTCGGCGGCGTCCTGGCCTCGGGATACCTCGGCGGCTCCGAGACCAAGGCCCGCGATCTCCTCGCGTCGGGCCGGATCATGCCAGTGCTGGACGGCCTGGACGAGATGGACGAACCGGGCTCCGACCGACGTCATGCCGTCGCCGCAATCGAGCAACTGAACCGTTTCGAAGGGCCGTTGGTGATCACCTGCCGGGCCGCAGACTATGCGGGGCCCGACGGCGACAACCGGCTACTGGACTGCGCGACGATCCTGATCGACGATGTGTCCCCGGCGGACGGCTGGCACTATCTCGACCAGCGGGCCTACGACAAGACACGGATCACCCAGCTGGAGACCGAACTGGCCGACCCGGAAACGGTCCTGGGCCACCTCCTCACCTCCCCCTGGATGCTCACCCTGGCGTCGCTCACTTCCCAGTCCGACGCCGGAGCGGCAGCCCTCCGCTCGTACATCGGCACACCCACTTCCGCCGAGGCGCTACGAGGGCTGCGCGCCGGACTCCTCGACCAGCTCGTCCCGACGCTGTGCAGACCGGACCCCAGGGGCATGCCGCAGCGCTACGCCGACCCCACGGCCGTGACACGCTGGCTGCGATTGATCGCCGCCAATCTGCACGGCGGCACTGCGGCACCGGGCGGCGCAGGGGCCGGCCGCGACCTGGCGGTCCACCTGCTGTGGCCGCTCGCGGGCCCGCGCGCCGCCCGCTACACCGCTGCCGGACTGACCCTGGCGTGCTGGCTGCCCGCCCTCGTCCTACTGGCCATGTGCCTGAGACAACGCAACGAACTCCCGTTCCCCGGAATCCCGTTGCTGTTCCTACTCACCCCGGCACCACTGCTCGCCGCCTGGAACGCGCGTGCGCCATACATCCAGCCCCGGCGCATCCTCTTCCAGCGCCTGCGCAGCAGGCTCGGCTGGCGCAGGGTCGGTCTCGGCGCCCTGCTCGGCTGGGCGCTGGTGCTGCCGCTCACGCCGCTGTTCGGGGCGGGGTACGCGCTCGCGGCAGGCGTCGCCTCCGCGTCGGTCTTCGGCTTCGGTCTCGCCCTGTCGGTACGGGCGGACATCGACCGCCGGCACCTGGTGATGGGCGCGCTGCCCACCGCATTCGTCCTGGCCACGGCGGCCGGGCCCCTCGCCGGCACGCTCGGTGACTTCGTCGGGGTGATCGCGGGCTGCGGCGCGGGGGCGCTGGCTCTTGCGGTGGGCGTCCCGCTGGGACTGCGGGCCGCCCGGCGCGGCAACGGTGGCGACCCCGACCCCGATCCGCCGGGCGTGCCCACCCCCCTCTCACCACTGCGCAATGACGTGACGGCCGGGCTGATCGCCGGCTTCATCGTGACCGGCCTGACGCTGTACGCCACGCTGAAGGTCGAGTGGCTCCAGGTGGACTGGCCACTGGCCGTCGCCACCTCACTCGCCTGCGGCCTGGCCGCCGGGCCCGGCTTCGTCGCGGACGTCACCCGGCAGTACACGGGAGTCGTCCTGGCCACTCGTGGCAGACTGCCATGGCACCTCCTCGGATTCCTCCGCTGGTGCCACGGCGTCGGTTTGCTGCGGTCGGCAGGCACGGTGTACCAGATCCGCCACGACGAGTTGCTGACCTGGCTCCGGAGCTGAGCCCCGCCGACGTCTTCCGACCGCCGAGGGGCTCAGCTCCCCACACCCGGTCGTCGGCGCCCAGATTGCAGCCGAAGCACGCCCGAAAGCCGGACCACGATCGCGGTCCGGCTCTTCGTTTCGACTGTTCAGGCGGCTGCACAGAGCACGGAACTCGAACGGGTGAGGGGTTGTCTGCAAGACGCTTTCCACGTGCGCTTCACCGCTGCGCTGTCGCGCCGCTCTCCCAGGCGAGGGCCAGGAACCGTTCGACGCGGCCGAGGTCGAGCTCGGCGGCGAGGGAGACGGCCACGATCGCGTGGTCCACGTTGGCCGCGAGGATCTGCCCCTCGGACCGCTTGGAGGAGGTGGAGCGCACGAAGGCGGTACGGCGCGGCAGATACGTCCGTACGTAACGGGGGTTGCCCCCGGGTTCGACGGCGACCCAGTCGCCGGTGCACACGACCCGCAGGGGGTCGTGCGGGGTGACGAACGCGGTGTCGGCCCGCAGGACCCCGTCGGCGGTGACCACGTCGCACTGGCCGCGGTCGACCCGGATCACGCGTCCGGGCAGCAGTCCTTCGGTGTCGTACGGGGCGAACTCGTCCGCCCAGGCGTCGTCCCAGCCGTAGGGAGCGAGCGCGGAGAAGACGGAGGAAGCGGAGCTGGAAGTCAAGGGTGACCCTTCACAAGGGCGGCCCCGGCGAAAGGAGTTGAGGTCGAGGTCAGCCGGTGGCCACGGAGGTGGACGTGATGATCTGGATGCGAGCAGCGCTCATCGCAAAGACAGCCATCGGTCAACACCTCCCGGTTCCGCACGCGGTCGACGGCGGCGGCCCGCGGCCACCGCTCAATGCCCGCTCACCATAGAGCCGTACGTCCGCCGAGCGCCACGGAATATCGCGGGACCCGTCCGCCGGCCGCACGTCCGGGTCCATCCGGATGGCGACGTCGGCCCCGTCGAAGGCCTCCTCCGACAGGGCCGCTCAACGCCCGTGCCCCGCAAAGGGACCGGGCACCTCCCCCGACCCCCGCCGGATCAGCTCCGTCGGCATGACCACGGTGCGGGGCGGCGAGGTGTCGCCCTGGATGCGGGCGAACAACAGGTGCGCGGCCGTGGTGGCGAGGGCGACGGGGTCCTGGGCGATGACGGTCACCGGCGGGATCAGCCGGGCGGCCAGCGGGAAGTCGTCGAAGGCGATGAAGGCGACCTCGGGCGGCAGGACGGACAGGGCGCCGAAGGCGAGGTTCTCGTTGTCGGCGAGGAGAGCGGTGGGCGGGTCCGGGGCGGTGAGGAGGGCCGTTGCGGCCTCGGCGGCGGACGGGGCCGAGCGCAGGCCGTGGCGGGCCAGCCCGGGGTCGGCGTCGATGCCCGCGACCTCCAGTGCGGCCCGGTAACCGCGGTGGCGTTCACCGTTGGTCCAGATGTCCTGTCGGCCGCCGAGGTAGCCGATACGGCGGTGGCCGTGGGCGATCAGGTGCCGTACGGCCTCCTCGACCGCGGCGGAGTTGTCCACCACCACGGTGTCCGCCTCCAGGCCGGGTGCCGCCCGGTCCACGCACACGATCTTGGTGCCCTGAGCCTGGGCCGGGCGCAGGAAACGATGGCTGCCCGCGGCCGGGGTGAGGATGAGGCCGTCGACGCGGCGGGCGGTGAAGGCGGCGACGACCTCACGTTCGCGGCGCGGGTCGGCGCGGCTGGAGCCGATGAGGACCATGCTGCCACGTCGGCGGGCGACGTCCTCGGCGGCGGAGGCGACGGCCGCCATGAAGGGGTCGGCAACGTTGTCGACCAACAGGCCTATGGTCCGGCTGGGTTGGTCGGCGCGGCGCAGCTGGCGCGCCAACTCGTCGCGCTGGTAGCCCAGTTTGCGCACGGCGGCCTCGACGCGCGCGGCGGTCCGCGGCGCCACGCTCCCCTCGCCGTTGACCACTCTGGACACCGTCATCGCACTGACGCCCGCCTCGGCGGCGACGTCCTTCATCGTGGGCCGGCCGACCACGCCGCAGTCCTCCTCGGCAGTCGGGCGGGCACCTCCGGGGCGTGGGTGCAACCTTTGAGATCCGGTTCACACACGACCCTTGACGCCCACTCATGGGGCTCCCAGAATCGACGAACTGTTAACGATACCAACGCGAAGGCACAACATGGCCTCTGCAAGGGAACCACTTCTCGCGGCACACGGTGTGGTCAAGCGTTTTGGTCACGTCCAGGCGCTGCAGGGCGCCGACTTCACGGCGTACGCGGGCGAGGTCGTCGCCCTGATCGGCGACAACGGAGCAGGCAAGTCGACTCTGGTGAACGTCCTGTCGGGAGTGCTCGCACCCGACGAGGGCGAAGTGCGGGTGGAGGGGCAGGCCGTGCGGTTCGGTGGCCCAATGGACGCACAGCGACACGGACTTGAGACGGTCTACCAGGACCTGTCGCTCGCGCCGGATCTGGACGCGGCCGCCAATCTCTATCTGGGCAGGGAGGTCGTGCGCGCCGGGCTGCTCGGCCGCCTGGGTGTCCTCGACCGGCCGGCGATGCGACGGGAGGCGGTGAAGGCGTTCAGCGAACTGGGCGTGGAACTGAAAGATGTGACGGCTCCTGTGACAACGTTGTCCGGCGGGCAACGCCAGTCCGTTGCCGTGGCGCGAGCGGTCGCGTTCGCGAACAAGGTCATCTTCATGGACGAGCCGACGGCCGCGCTGGGTGTCGTGCAGCGCGCCCGGGTCCTGGAGACCGTGCGCAGGGTCGCCGACCGGGGCATCTGTGTCGTGCTGATCAGTCACAACATGCCCGAGGTGCTGTCGGTCTCGGACCGGGTGGAGGTGCTGCGGCTCGGCCGGCGGGTCGCCTCGTTCACGGCGGCGGACACCACGATCGAGGAGCTCGTCGGGGCCATGACCGGGTCGCTGGACGAACCCGCCCAGCAGAACGGGTCCTTGAGGAAAGCGGAGGACGAGCGATGACCGCCGACAGCAGGGAAGTCCGGCCGGCCGCGGCACAGAAGCAGGACCCGCCGGCCTCGGGCGGTGCGCGCGGGGCCGTACCCGACTGGCTGCGGCGGGCGGCCGGCATCAGCGAGCTGTGGACCTTCGTGATCCTCGTGGTGCTGGTCCTGTTCTTCACCATCGCCGCGCCGGGCAAGTTCTTCACCCAGTACGACCTCACGCAGATCGCCGTGAACGCGGCCATCTATCTGGTGCTCGGCGTCGGCATGACGTTCGTGATCATCACGGCCGGGATCGATCTGTCGATCGGCTCCGTGCTGGTGCTGGCCGCGGTGGCCGCCGGCGAGTACAACATCCACCACGGCGGCCCGAACGCCGGCTGGGGCACGGTCGCGATCTGTGTGGTCATCGCCCTTGCGGTGGGCGCCGGTTGGGGCGTGCTGCAAGGGGCGGTGGTGGCGACCGGGAAGGTGCCGCCGCTGATCGTGACGCTCGGCGGACTGGGGGCCGCGCTGGGGATCGCCGAACTCGCCACCGGGGGCCAGGACCCGGCCGGCGCGGCGGCCACGCATCTGCAGAACAGCCTCGGCTTCGGCAAGGTGCTCGGCATTCCGTGGCTGGTGGTCCTCGCCGCGGTGGTCACCGCAGTGTTCGGCCTGGTGCTGGGCGCGACGCGGTTCGGCACGCACACCCTGGCGATCGGCTCCCATCCAACCGCCGTACGGCGGGCGGGAATCGGAGTGGGACGGCACCTGGTGAAGGTGTACGGGCTGATGGGCCTGCTGGCCGGGCTGGGCGCGGTGATGTGGCTGGCGTCGTACGGCACCACGTCGATCGCCGGGCACTCCACCGACAACCTGAAGGTGATCACCGCCGTGGTGCTCGGTGGCACCAGCCTCTTCGGCGGGCGCGGATCGGTGCTGGGCACCGTGATCGGTGTGTTCATCCCCGCCGTGCTCACCACCGGACTGATCGTCATCGGCGTTCAGCAGTACTGGCAGGACGTCGCGGTGGGCGTGGTGCTCGTCGCGGCCGTCTACGTCGACCAGATGCGCAGGAAGACCCGAGAGCAAGCTTAAGGAGATGTCTCGATGTTGAGCATTCGCAGCAGGCGCAGCGCACTGGTCGCCGCGGGCACCGTACTGGCCCTCACCGGGGCCGCCGCGTGCAGCTCGTCGGACAGCGGCGGGTCGGGGTCGTCGGGCGGGGCCGCGCACAAGAATGTGCGGCTGATCACCGGCGTGAAGAGCGACCCCTTCTACATCACCATGACCTGTGCGGCCAAGACGGAGGCCAAGGCCAAGGGCATGGACTTCGGCGCGGACGGTTCCGCGCAGTGGGACGTGTCGGTGCAGCGCCCCCTCCTGGACTCGGTGGCGGCCTCCCGGCCGGACGGGCTGATGATCTCGCCGGTGGACACCAGCGCGCTCACGCCGTCGCTGAAGCAGATCCAGTCGGCCGGCACCAAGGTCGCGCTGGTCGACACCACGGTCACCGACTCCTCGATCGGCATCACCCGTATCTCGTCCGACAACGAGAAGGGCGGGCGGGTCGCCGCCGACGCGCTGGCCAAGCTGATGGGCGAGAAGGGCTCGGCCATCGTGATCAGCGTCAAGCCCGGTGTCTCCACGACCGACGCCCGGATCAAGGGCTTCACCGAGGAGATGGAGAAGTACCCCAAGATCAAGATGCTGCCGACGCTCTACGACAACGACCTGCCGGCCACCGCGGCCTCCCAGATCCAGTCGACGCTCGCGGCCCATCCCGACCTGGGCGGCGTCTTCGCGGGCAACACCAACACCGGGCAGGGCATCGCCACCGGTCTCAAGCAGGCCGGCAAGGAGGGCGCGGTGAAGGTCGCCGCCTTCGACGCCGAGCCCGACGAGGTGGCCTCGCTCAAGGCGGGCACGCTCCAGGTCCTGGTCGCCCAGGACCCGGCGGCGATCGGCAGGGAGGCCGTCGACCAGCTGGCGGCCGCCTTCGAGGGCAAGAGCGTCCAGAAGTCGATCGGTACCAACATGGTCGCCATCACCAAGGCGAACATGAACGACCCGTCGGTCAGCAAGTACTTCTACAAGTCGGGCTGCTGAGCGGGCGATGCCGGACGACCGGGTGGCTCGGGAGAGTTCACCCGGTCGCACCGCCCGCCACGGGGCGAGGGCGAGAGCTCGGCCGACGCCGACGGTCTCGGCACCGGCCGGGCGGCAGGCCTCAACTCTTCGCGCAGCTCTTCCCGTTGAGGGTGAAGTCGTACGGCGGTGAGTTCTTGCTCTGCCAGGAGGCGAGGAAGCCGAAGGAGAGGCTGCCGCCGGCCTGGACGGTCTTGTTGTAGTCGGCGGCGCTCGCGGTGACGCGGTTGCCGTGCTGGGCGAAGCTCGCGTCCCACATCTGGCCGACCTGCTGGTTCTCCTTGAAGGACCAGCCGACGCGCCAGCCGCTGACGGCGTCGTCGGAGGTGATGGTGACGGTGGCCTGGAAGCCGTCGGGCCACTGGTTGACCAGGTCGTAGGAGACCTTGCAGGTGGCCGGTTCCCCGTCACCGGGGCCGCTGGTGTCGGTGGACGAGGAGGTGCCCTGCGGTTCCGGGTCGGGGTCCCGGTCGTCGCCGGCCGTGGTCGCGGAGGCCGACGGGGCCGGGGGCGGGGAGGCCGAGCGCGGGGACCAGGTGGCGGACGGCAGGGACGGGTTGGGGGCCGCGACCGGGCTGCCGTCGGCCGAGGTGTCGCCGCCCGCCGAGGCACCGTCGCCGCTGCCGCCGAACGGCATCATCGACACGGCCAGCGCGAGCAGCGAGACCAGGACGGCGGCCACGAGCAGGCCGTTGCGGACGGCACGGGCGCGGTCCGCGCCGGACTTCGGCTCGCCGCTCTCCGTGTCCACCGCGTCCGGGCGCCCGGCGCCGAGGCGGACCTCGGCGGCGCGTCGGCGGCGCTCCAGGTAGGCCAGGCCGCCCCAGCCGATCACTCCGCCGGCCAGCGCCGCGGGCAGTCCGCCGCCGTGCGGGCGCAGACAGGCGGCGGCCTCGGCGCAGTCCACGCAGGTGGCGAGGTGGCGTGAGAGATCGGCGGGGATGTCGGCGCCGGGCGAGCGGGTGACCGCGTCGAGGAGGCGGGCGTAGCTGCGGCAGCGCGGGTCCATCGGCGTGTCGAGGTGCGCGCGGTGACAGCGGTCCCGGAACAGGCCGCGCACCTGGGCGAGTTCCTCGCCGACGACGGCCGGGTCGAGGCCGAGCTTGCGGGCCACCACGGACAGCGGCAGCGCCTCCACCTCGGCCAGCCACAGCAGCGCCGCGTCCGCCTCCTGGAGGTCGCGCAGTCCGCGCAGGGCGAGCGGGCGCCGCAGGGGCGGTCCGGTGTAGCGCGTGGCCTTGTCCGAGTTGAGCCACAGGCGCAGGTCGGGGTCGAGGGCGTCGCCCTGTCCGTCCTCCTCCCAGACCGCCGCCGTGGTGCGTACGGCGATCAACAGGAGGGGGATCATGGGGAGCCGGGGCGCGCGGCGGCCGGGACCTCCGGCCGGGCCGCTCTCGGCGGCGCGGACCTCGCGGATACCGAGCGCGAATGCTTCCGAGGCCAGCTGTGTGGCCGCGGCGGCGCCGGCGGTGCACAGGTCGGCATACGAAAGCACCGCGTCCCAGCACTCCGAGAACAGCGCGGCCTCGGCGGCGTCCTTCGGGGTCGGCAGGTCGGGCATGGGTCTCCTGCATCCACAAGCGAGGTCAACTCACCATGACGGCAAAGGAGTTGGGGGGAACCTCGCGGCAGGGCAGGAGCCTTTCACGTTTTCAACACAACTGACAAGCGCTGTGTTCAGTTGTCCTGACAGAAACCCGTGCACCGGCCGTGAGACGCAACTCCAGGCTCATATACGGAAGGAGACCACGTTTTACTCATCGCACCCAGATGTCACTCACACCTCTGCCGTCTCCTCGGCCGTCTCCTGCGCCGGAAGGCTGTCCATGAAGGAGCTGACGGAGAAGACCGCACGGCCGGGTCCGGGCGGGCCGTAGCCGGGGGGCGAGGAGAGACCGAAGTCGTCCATCGTTCGGCGATAGGCCTGCAGCAGCCGGATGTGGTACTCCAGCGGCGCGCCCTGCGGGTTGGCCTTGCCGAGCGGGGTGGTGGGCTCGGGGCACCAGGTGGTGAAGCGGGGCGTGATGCCGTGCGACATGAAGAAGCGCAGGCCCTCGGTGGTGGACTCGATGGCCTCGTCGACGGTCGTGAAGCCGAAGGGCTCGGCCATCTCCACGCCGGCCACGAAGTTGGGGATCACGTTACGGGCGCCGAAGATCTCGGCGGAGTCGAGGATGCGCTTGTGCCACTCGTCGCGGCCGACGTACCGCTCCTTGCCCGGGCAGTGCATCTTGAACAGATACTCGTCCCACACCTCGTAGTTGGGGTGGTAGATCTGCACGCCGTAGTCCTTGAACCGCTGCACGTCGTCGCGGGGCAGCGCCTGCGCGACGACCTTGCCGATCCATCGCCCCGGGAAACGCTCCTCGATGGCCTTGGCGTAGTGGCCGTAGAAATCGGCTTCGTCGCGTCCCGCAACCGTCTTGGTGATCGCGCCGCCGGTGAGCGTGTAGGCGGTGGACACCTTCGCGGTGTCGTAGCGATCGATGATCTCCAGCGCTTCCAGGACCTCCGCCACGTCCTTCACGCCCGTGTACGGCCGCCCGGCCGCCTTGTGCTGGCGCCAGTTGTGGTTGATGTCGCAGTACTGGCACTCCTCCTTGGCGCCGAAGTACTGGCAGACCCGGAAGACGGTGAGGTAGATCAGATAGCCCCACTGAATGGTGGGGGCGACCTCCATGACGGACTTCCCGTTGGAGAGGGTGTGCCGGTAGTACTCCGGCATCGGTGGCACACCGACGTCGGCGATGCGCTTGCCGTCCAGGTAGAGGCCCAGCACGCCCTCGTCGTCGGCGGCGACCCGGTAGGGCGAGGAGGGGTTCACACGCACCGAAACGACGGTGCGGCGGAGGTCGTACGGACCACCCGTGAGGATGATCTCCTCCGGCGGGCGCCGCAGCGCGGCCTCGCCCAGCTCGGGGAGGGTGCCGTGGTCGAAGGAGAAGATGAAGTACGACTTCGGCTTGACCTCGCCGGACTCGTTGTCGCTGAGGGCGGACGGGTCGAAGGCCACGCCACCTCGCAGCAGGTCCTCTTTGAAGACGGCTTCCCGCGGTACGTGCGGGAACCGCTCCATCAGATCCTCGACCAGTGCGGTACGGCTGCCCATCCCGACTCTCCTCCCGGCTCAGGCGTTCGACTCCCCACCGTATGCCTCCGGTGGTGCGTCAGCCGTGCCGGGTCCCCTCTCGGCGCGCGATGTGTCCTGGTATTGGGAGCCCCTCAGGGAGCAGCGGGTCGGGTACGGGCGCACCCCAGGCCGAGGTCAGCGGGAGGGTGCCCGCCCAGACGCCGAGCTCCGCGTCGGGACCGTCGCCGTCGTCCGGCGCGCCGGTACGGATCTTGACGGAGGCCTCTTCGAGGGAGAGGGCCAGAAGGGTGGTGGCGGCGAGTTCCTTGCGGCTGGGCTGCCGGGCGTACGACCACTGGCCCGGCGCCGCGTGCTCGGTGAGGAGCCGCAGGCCTGCCAGTTTCTCCTCGGGGTCGGTGATCTTGCGCGCCTCGCCGTGGATCATCGCGCTGCGGTAGTCGACTCCGTGCTCGAAGACGGAACGGGCGAGGACCAGGCCGTCGACGTGCGTGACGGTGACGCAGACGGGCGTACCGCCGGCGAGGCTGCGGCTGGCCACGGAGCCATGCAGGAACAGCTGCCGCTCGTCGCGCCCGTAGACGGTGGGCACGACCAGCGGGCGGCCTTCGACCACCACACCCAGGTGACACACGAACCCGGCGTCCAGGATCGCGTTCAGGTCGGCCCGGTCGAGGCTGCCCTGCTCGCGCAGCCGGCGGTGGCGGGTGCGGTCGGTTTCGGGAAGCGGTTCCAGCGTCATACAGCGGCACGCTACCGATATCGCAGCCGACACGCCAGATCATTGCGAATAGAAGCGCTGAAGGCGGCAAGAAGCTACGAAATTCGCAGATCAGGCTCCCCGTTCCAGCTCCCCCGGATCCACCGGATGGGCCAGTTCCCCCCACGCGAGCAGACGTGCGGCCTCCTCGGCGACCGTCATGCCGAGGCGGGACAGCTCATTGCCCTGAGAACCCGCGAGGTGCGGCGTGACGAAGGCGTTGGGAAGGTCGTAGAGGGGGGAGTCCGCGGGGAGGGGCTCGGGGTCGGTCACGTCGAGGATCGCGGTGAGGCGACCGTTGCGGAGTTCGGCGACGAGGGCCCCGTGGTCGACCAGGCCGCCCCGCGCGGTGTTGATCAGAGTCGCCCCGTCGGGCATCAGGGCGAGTTCCCGGCAGCCGATCAGATGGTGGGTCTCCGAAGTCTCCGGCGCGTGGATGGTGACGATGTCCGAGGCGCGCAGCAGGTCGTCCAACGGCAGTAGCGGCACGCCGAGTTCGGCCGCCCGGAGCTCGGTGACATACGGGTCGGTGAGACTCACCCGCAGGTCGAAGGGGGCGAGCAGCTCGATGACGCGGCGGCCGATACGGGAAGCGCCGATCACCCCGACGCGGCGGCCGTGGTTGCCGATGCCGGGGACGACGCCCCAGCCGGGGTGGGCACGTTCGGTGCGCAGGCGCTCCCGGGCGCCGAGGAGATCCTTCCCGGCGAGCAGAATCATGGCGAGGGTGTACTCGGCGACCGGGATCGCGTTGGCGCCGGCCGCCGAGGAGACCTGGATGCCGCGCCGCCAGACCTCGGGCGTGGTGAAGCCCTTGACCGAGCCGGCCGAGTGCAGGACCGCGCGGAGCCCCGGGGCCGCGTCGAGTGCCGCCGCGTCGAGCCGCGGGCAGCCCCAGCCGGTGACGAGGATCTCCGTGCGCGCGAGCGCATCCCGGACTCGGGGGTCGGTGAAATCCTGGGCGACGAGGGCCGGATCGAGCTCCACGGAGTCCCGCAGCCGCGCCAGCACCTCCGGCGGGAAGATCTGCGGAACGTTCTCGGCGGTCATGGCGAACAGCGCCTGGGGACGCTCGGGCAACGGAGTGACCTTCCCGCGGGGCCGACGGAAACCATGTGGTAACCGCTCTCTGAGACGGCTCCACGGTAGGCATCGGCAGATGAGAGGGTCAATGCAGGCACACGGCACGGAGGGACGGCAGGGATGACGGAGACGGTCACCAACTGGGCGGGCAACATCACCTACAGCGCCAAGGAGTTGCAGCGCCCGCACTCGCTCGACGCACTGCGGAGCCTCGTGGCCGGGAGCGCGAAGGTGCGGGTGCTGGGCAGCGGGCACTCCTTCAACGAGATCGCCGAGCCGGGCGCCGAGGGCGCCCTGGTCTCCATCGCCGGGCTGCCGCCGGTGATCGACGTGGACACGACGGCCCGTACGGTACGGGTCTCGGGCGGTGTCCGGTACGCGGAGCTGGCGCGTGCGGTGGACGCCCACGGGCTCGCGCTGCCCAACATGGCGTCCCTGCCGCACATCTCGGTCGCCGGGTCGGTGGCGACCGGCACCCACGGCTCGGGGGTCGGCAACGGCTCGCTCGCCTCGGCCGTGCGGGAGGTGGAGCTGGTGACCGCCGACGGATCGACGGTCACCGTCGGACGGGGCGATGCGCGTTTCGACGGTGCGGTGACCTCGCTGGGCGCCCTGGGCGTCGTAGTCGCCCTGACTCTGGACCTGGAGCCGTCCTTCCAGGTCGAGCAGCACCTGTTCACCGAACTGCCTCTCACCGGGCTGGACTTCGAGAAGGTGGCCGCGTCGGCGTACAGCGTGAGTCTGTTCACCGACTGGCGGGAGCCGGGGTTCAGGCAGGTGTGGCTGAAGCGGCGCAGCGACCAGCCGCTGGCCGACTTCCCCTGGGCGGCGCCCGCGACCGAGAAGCTGCACCCCGTGCCGGGGATGCCGGCGGTCAACTGCACGGAGCAGTTCGGGGTGCCCGGGCCCTGGCACGAGCGGCTGCCGCACTTCCGGGCCGAGTTCACGCCGAGCAGCGGGGCGGAGCTGCAGTCGGAGTACCTGCTGCCCAGGCCGTACGCCCTGGACGCGCTGCGCGCGCTGGACGCGATCCGTGCGGCGGTCGCACCGGTGCTGCAGACCTGCGAGGTGCGGACGGTGGCCGCCGACGCGCAGTGGCTGAGCCCGGCGTACGGGCGGGACACGGTGGCGCTGCACTTCACATGGGTGGAGGACACGGAGGTGGTGCTGCCGGTGGTGCGGCGGGTGGAGGAGGCGCTGGACGGCTTCGAGGCGCGGCCGCACTGGGGGAAGGTGTTCACCGTGCCGACGGCGGTGCTGCGGGGGCGGTATCCGCGGCTGGCCGACTTCCGGGCGCTGGCGCGGGAGCTGGATCCGGCGGGGAAGTTCACCAACGCGTTCGTGAGGGACGTACTGGAGGGCTGAATTCCGCCAGCGCCCCGGGTGGGCAGCCCTGCCGGCCGACCGGGTGAAGGACTTCCTAAGACCCCTTTCCTAACCCCTTGTCGAAAGTCCTCCGCAGGCCATAGCCTTGCGCCGCGCCGGTGCCGACCAGCCCCGGCCTGCCCGAGGCCAGAAGGGACGGGGGTCGACCCGGTGAAGCGCACATCACGTGACATCCGCACCGCGAACCGCTACGAGGTGTTGCGCCAGATCATCGCTCAGTCTCCCACCTCCCGGCAGGAGCTGGCGGCCGCCACGGGGCTGAGTCTCGCCACGGTCGCCACGCTCGTCGGCGAGCTGCTCGACCTGCGGATGATCACGGAGGTCGGGTTCGAGGACTCGGCGGGCGGACGCCCCCGGGGACTCGTGGCGGTCAACGCGTCGGGGGGCGCGTTGATCGGTGTCGACATCGCGGAGACGTACGTCCATGTCGAGCTGTTCGACCTCGCGCTGAACGTGCTGGCCCGCGCCGACGAGGACATGCGCCCCGGCGAGAGCCTGCCGGAACAGGTGGTCAGCCATGTGACCGCCGCCGTCGGCTCCGTCGTCGCGCAGGCCGGCATCGAGGGCGCGCGGGTGCTGGGCGTCGGGGTGAGCGTGCCGGGCCAGGTGGACCGCGACACCGGCATCTCGGAGTACGCGCCCAACTGGGACTGGCACGACGTGCCCCTGCTCGACCTGCTGTCCGAGGTCATCGCCTACCCCCTCTACCTGGACAATCCGCTGCGCGCCGGCGCGGTCGCCGAGATGTGGTTCGGGGCGGCGCGCGGGCGCGGGGACGCGGTGGTGGTCAACCTCGGCACCGGAGTCGGCGCCGGGCTCGCGCTCCACGGCGGGCTGTACCGGGGGGTGAGCAACAGCGCCGGCGAGTGGGGCCACACCACGCTCGTCCTGGACGGACGGCTGTGCCGCTGCGGCAACCACGGCTGCGTCGAGGCCTATGTCGGCGCGCCCGGAATCATGCTGAACCTGCGGGAGCTCAGCCCGCAGAGCCCGCTGCTGCACCCCGAGGACCAGACCGCCACCATCGACGCGCTGGCCCGCGGCGTGGACGCGGGCGACCCCGTGGCCCTCAAGGTCGTACGGGAGACGGCCCGTTACATCGGGGCCGGCATCGCCAACCTGGTGAACGTCCTCAACCCCGAAGTGGTCGTGCTCAGCAGCTGGGTCGCCCGCAGGCTCGGCGAACCCCTGCTGCACGAAGTGCGCGAGGCCGTCGGGCGGCACGCGCTCAGGCGGCCGTTCGCCGCCACCGAGATCGTCCTCTCCCCGATCCCCACCGACCCGGCGTGCCTGGGTGCGGCGACGTTCGCGCTCGAAGGGGCGCTGCAGTCCGTCGGGCAGAGGTCTGTGAAGAAACGCACCACCCCCGCAAGGAGCCGTACCGCACCACCTTCATGACGACGGAAGGGATGCACGTGTCTCACCCCCACCGCAGTAGATCGGTCCTCCTGACGGCCGCGGCCGCACTGGCCGTCACGGGACCCCTGATATCCGCCCCGCCCGCCTCGGCCGCCACCCCCACGGCGGCCGAGGTCTCCCCCCACGCCGCCCAGACCATCGACGACATCGGTGCGTCGGGCGCCTGGTGGGTGAACGACCTGCAGCACTTCAAGCCCGAGGTACAGGCCAGGGTCGCCCAACTGCTGTTCTCCCGGCAGGGGTTGGCGATGAGCTCGTACCGCTACAACATCGGCGGTGGCGGCGTCGCGGTCACCACGCCGGCCCGCGCCGCCGAGGACTTCCTGAACTCCGACGGCTCCTACGACTGGAGCAAGGACAAGGGCGGCCGTACGTTCCTGAAGTACGCCGCGCAGTACGGCGTGAAGGACCTGATCGGCTTCACCAACAGCGCGCCGGCCCAGTGGACCACCAACGGGCAGTCCTGCGGCGGCCAGTTGAAGCCGGAGAACGAGACGGACTACGCCAAGTACGTCGCCGACGTGACCGACCACTTCGCCAAGCAGGGCGTGAAGCTGGACTACATCAGCCCCTTCAACGAGCCCGACAACGACTTCGGTTCGTGCGGCCAGGAGGGCATGAAGGTCACGGTCGACCAACGCGACGACATCGTGCGGGTGTTGGGCGCCGAGCAGCGGGCCCGGAAGCAGAAGACGTCGATCATCGCCGACGAGTCCAGCCAGACCACCCAGTTCGTCTCCGAGCTCCCGCAGTGGATCTCGCAGCCGGGCACCCAGCAGTATGTTTCCGCGCTGGCCCACCACACGTACAACAACCCGAACGACGGCCAACTCGGCAATGTCTACGAGACGTCGAGGACCGTCGGCCAGAAGTCCTGGGCCACCGAGATCTGCTGCTTCGGCAAGGGCTCGACCGGCTGGAACCAGGAGTACGACCCGAGCATCGACAACGCCCTGTTGATGTCGAGGATCATCTACAAGGACTTCGCGAGCGCGCACGACTCGGCCTTCCAGTGGTGGGTCGCGCTGGCGAGCGGGTACGGCAGCTCCCCCACCGAGAAGAACGACGTGGGCTGGAACGACGGGCTGATCTACTACGACCCCGACTACGCGACGAACGGCAACCAGGCGCTGTACTTCACCAAGCGGTACTACGCGCTGGGCCAGTACAGCAAGTTCGTCCGGCCGGGCTCGGTCGCGCACAACGTGACCGGGGCACCGGACGGGGTCGAGGTGTCGTCCTACGACAAGGACGGCAGGTGGGTGGTCGTGGTGAACAACCACAACTCCACCGACACCCCGCTGAGTTTGCACTTCAACAGCAAGTCGCCGGTGCGGGCCGCACAGGCCGTGCGCACCTCGGCGACCGAGGACTGGGCCAAGGTCGAGAAGCCGTCGGTGAGCGGAGGGACGGCCACGACGACCCTCGCCGCCCGCTCCATCACGACGTACGTCTTCGACCAGAAGGGTCACGGGAGTTCGGCCGTCACGGGCGCCTGGCAGGGCAAGCAGTCCGGCAAGTGCCTGACGGCGGACGCCTCCGGTGCGGCGATCAGCACCTGCACGGGTGGTGCCGAGCAGTCGTGGTCGTACGACGGGAAGGGCGCCCTGAAGGGCGTGAACGGGTATCTGACGGCCGGGAGTTCGGGCCTGACGACGACCGCCGACTTCACCGGTGACACGTCCCAGCGCTGGCTGCCGGGCGCCAACGGGCAGATCCTCAGCGAGGCGTCCGGCAAGTGCCTGGACGTGAGCGGACAGGCGTCCGCCGACGGCAGCAAGGTGATCCTGTACAGCTGCAACGGCGGGAGCAACGAGGTCTGGAACAGGCAGTGACGCCATGAGAACCCGCGGAAACCCCGTGGGAAACCCCTAGTCCGAGGGCCGCCGGCACCCCTGACCCGGCGGCCCTCAACCCCCTTGCGAGACCCCCCTGTTCGGCATTCCGAACCGGATACAACGCTTCGAGCAGACTTCGTCCAACCCCTTGCCGAAGGCTTAGCCGAAGGTTAACGTCCCGCACCGCAACGCAATTTCGAGCCACGCAGCACTGAAGCCGTGGAGCCGTTCACGTGCTGAAGCCGTGGAGCCGCAGCCGCAATCGAGACAAGGACGTCAGCATGTCGGCAATGAGCAACAGCAACTTCTCCCGCCGGTCACTCTTCCGGGCCGCCGCGGGCATGGCCGCCGCAGGCACCCTGGCAGCGTGCGGCAGCAACAACGGGCGGGGCGGGAGCGGGGGGTCGGGCACGCAGCTCACCCAGTACTTCCACGCCTATGGCGAGGCGGGGACCGAGCAGGCCCTCAAGCGGTACGCGGCGGCCTACAAGAAGGCCAACGTGAGCACCAACTGGATCACGGGCAACAACTTCGAGTCCGCGCTCTTCGCGGCCCTGCTCACCAAGAAGGCACCCGACGTCTTCGAGTTCCACCCGCAGCTGCAGCTCGTCAAGAGCGGCCAGGTGGCGGACCTGAGCGACCTCATCGACCCGGTCAAGGACGACTTCAACCCGAACGACATCAACTCCCACACGGTCGACGGGAAGATCTACGGGATCCGGATGATCGACGACCCGCAGTTCTTCTTCTACCGCAAGTCGATGCTGGAGAAGGCCAAGGTCGACGTCCCCACCACCCTCGACGAGCTGATCGAGGCCGCCGCCAAGCTCACCACCAGCAAGGTCAAGGGCGTCTTCCTCGGCAACGACTTCACCGCGATCCAGAACACCCTGATCTGGTCGGCCGGCGCCGACACCCTCGACGCTAAGAACCAGATCGCCTACCACACGCCGGGCGTCATCGAGGGCCTGAAGAAGCTCCGGACCCTGTTCACCAGCGGCCACGTGCTGCTGGACGCCCCGACCGACTTCTGGGACCCGTCCTCGCTCAACCAGGGCCTGTGCGCCATCCAGTGGGGCGGCATGTGGTCCATGCCTGCCATGCAGAAGGCGCTCGGTGACGACCTCGGCATCTTCCCGTTCCCGAAGATCGGCAGCGCCGGCAAGCAGTCCGTCTACAACGGCGGCTGGTCGATCTTCGTCAACGCCAAGGGCAAGAACGTCGACGCGGCCAAGGAATACGTCAAGTGGCTGTGGATCGACCAGAAGCAGTACCAGGAGGACTGGGCCACCTCGTACGGCTTCCACATCCCGCCGCGCACATCGATAGCCCAGTCGGCCACCAAGCTCAAGTCGGGCCTGCCCGCCGAGGGCGTCAAGCTCTTCACCGACTACGGCCACTTCGACAACATCGGCTTCGACCAGACCATGATCACCGCGTTCAACGACGTGATCGCGTCCTCCGTGCGCAAGAGCGGAAACCCCGAGGCCGCGCTCGACGCCTGCGACAAGAAGGTCAACGTCGAGCTCAAGAAGCTGTTCGGATAGGCCGCAGGGAAAACCACGCCATGTCGACCACCACCACACGCGGGGTCGCCCAGCCCGTCCCGGCCAAGGCCTCGCCGGCCAGGCCGCGGCGGGGCCTGCGGGGAAACCCCACGCTGAACTTCTGGCTCTTCACCGGGCCCTTCCTCATCGGCCTGGTGATCTTCGTCTTCGTCCCCATCGGATGGAGCGCCTGGCTCAGCTTCTTCGACGCCCGCTACACCGTCACGCCGAGCCACTTCGTCGGCTTCGACAACTACAAGCAGATCCTGACCAACAGCAACTTCTCCGGCTCGCTGGTGACGTTCACGGTGTTCGCCGCGTTCATCGTGCCGACCACCTGGGCGCTGTCCCTGGGACTGGCGCTGCTGGTGCACCGGCTGCGGTTCATGCGGGCGTTCTTCCGGTCGGTGTTCTTCCTGCCGACCGCCGTCTCCTACGTCGCCGCCGCGCTGATCTGGAAGATGTCCATCTTCAACGGCGTCCGCTTCGGCCTGGCGAACACCGTCATGAGCTGGTTCGGCGTCGACAACACCACCTGGATCTCCAATCCGACCCCGCCCTGGTACTGGCTGGTCATCGTGACCCTGCGGCTGTGGATCCAGGCCGGCTTCTACATGATCCTGTTCCTGGCGGCGCTGCAGAACATCCCGCCGGAGCTGTACGAGGCCGCCGCCATCGACGGCGCCAAGCCTGGCTGGCAGACCTTCCGGTACATCACGCTGCCCCAGCTGCGGGCCACCTCGACCGCGGTCATCCTGCTGCTGCTCATCGCCGCGTACCAGGCATTCGACGAGTTCTTCAACATCATCGGGACCAAGGCGACCTGGGCCCAGACACCGCTCATGGAGCTCTACAAGACGGCCCTCGGCACTGACCAGGACTACGGCGCCGGCAGCGCGGGCGCGGTCATCCTGTCGCTGCTGATCTGCATCGTCACCCTGGCCCAGGGAAAGATCATGGGCTTTGGAGGGGGGGAGAAGTGACCACCACCACACCGCACGTCGGCAAGCGCAGGAAGCGCGGAGGCGTCCTCGGCAACACCGGTCTGTACATCGCCGTCAGTGTCGCCGCCCTCCTCTTCCTCATCCCCTTCTATCTGATCATCCGCAACTCGCTCTCCACCGACCTGGAGATCACGGGCCCTAACTGGAAGGTGCTGCCCTCCTTCCAATGGGGCAACATCTCCGAGCTCTTCAACGACCCGACCGTGGAGTTCGGCCGCTCCCTGTGGAACTCCACGGTGATCGCCGTCCTGAGCACGATCGGCACCCTGCTGTTCTGCTCGATGGCCGGATACGGCCTCGCCCGCATCCCCTACAAGCACGCCAACAAGGTCTTCTACGCCGTTCTGGCGACCCTGATGGTCCCCACGGCCGTCACCTTCGTGCCCAGCTTCGTGCTCGTCTCCTCCCTCGGCTGGATCGACACCTACCGCGGCATGATCGTCCCGGGTCTCTTCAGTGGTTTCACCTGCTTCCTTTTCCGGCAGTACTTCCTGGGATTCCCCAAGGAGCTGGAGGAGGCGGCACGCGTGGACGGACTCGGCTATTGGGGCGCGTACTGGCGCATCGTCGTACCCAACTCGCTGAACTTCTTCGCGGCGATCGCCACGATCACGTTCATCAGCGGCTGGAACGCCTTCCTGTGGCCGCTGGTCATCGGCCAGGACCCGGAGTCCTGGACCGTGCAGGTCGCGCTCTCCTCCTTCATCACCAACCAGACCGTGAACTTCCATCTGATCTTCATGGCCACCGCCATTTCCATCCTGCCCCTGGTGTTCGTGTTCCTCTTCCTCCAGCGCTGGCTGGTCCAGGGGATCGCGCAGACCGGCATCAAGGGCTGACGCCTTCCTCACCACGACCTGGAGACCGATGACTTCCCGCACCATGGCCACCGATTACGTCGAGGACGTCGCACCGGGCAGCGGGGCCCTCCCGCCCCGCGCCTGGTATGCGTCCTCCGACGCGAAGTCCCTGTCTTTGAACGGCAGTTGGCGGCTGCGCGTGTCGCCGACCGCCGACGCCGCGGACGACTCGTTCGCCGAGGAGGGGTACGACGCCGGGGGCTGGGCCGAGGTCACGGTCCCCGGCCACTGGGTCCTCCAGGGCGACGGCGCCTTCGGCCTGCCCATCTACACCAACCACCTCTACCCCTTCCCGGTGGACCCGCCGCACGTCCCGACGGAGAACCCGACCGGCGACCATCTGCGCGTCTTCGATCTGCCCGAGGACTGGCCGGACCTGTCCGAGGGCGGCGCGGTCATCCGCTTCGACGGCGTCGAGTCCTGCGCCCGGGTCTGGCTCAACGGCACCGACATCGGCGAGTTCAAGGGCTCCCGGCTGCCGCACGAGTTCGCGGTCGGCCACCTGCTCAAGCCCAGCGGCAATGTGCTCGCCGTGCGCGTGCACCAGTGGTCGGCCGGCTCCTACCTGGAGGACCAGGACCAGTGGTGGCTGCCCGGCATCTTCCGTGACGTGACGCTGCTGCACCGCCCGGCGGGGAGTGTCCTGGACTTCTCCGTAAACGCTTCCTACGACCACCTCACAGGCGAGGGCACCCTGCGCGTCGACTCCGACGTCGACGGGCGGGTGTCCGTGCCCGCCCTGGACATCGATGTCGCCACGGGGGAAACGGTTACCGTACCGGTCCAACCATGGTCGGCCGAGGTGCCCAAGCTCTACGACGGCGAGCTGGTCACCGAGGGCGAGCGGGTGCCGCTGCGCATCGGTTTCCGTACGGTCGAGCTGGCCGACGGCCTGATCAAGGTCAACGGCAGGGCGGTGCTGTTCAAGGGCGTCAACCGCCACGAGTGGCACCCGGTCAAGGGCCGCGCCCTCGACCTGGAGACCATGCGCGAGGACGTGCTGCTGATGAAGCGGCACAACCTCAACGCGGTACGCACCTCGCACTACCCGCCGCACCCGGCCTTCCTGGACCTGTGCGACGAGTACGGCCTGTGGGTCATCGACGAGTGCGACCTGGAGACCCACGGCTTCACCGAGCAGGCCTGGCGCGACAACCCGGTCGACGACGACCGCTGGACCCCGGCCCTCCTCGACCGCGCCGCCCGCATGGTCGAGCGCGACAAGAACCACCCGTCGGTGGTCATCTGGTCCCTGGGCAACGAGGCCGGCACCGGACGCGGGCTGACCGCGATGGCCGAGTGGATCCACGGCCGCGACTCCTCTCGCCTCGTGCACTACGAGGGCGACTGGAACTCCCGTGACACGGACATGTACTCGCGGATGTACGCCGGCCACGGCGAGGTCGAGCACATCGGCAAGGAGCTGGACGGCGGCACCCACAAGCGCCGCGAACTCCCCTTCATCCTCTGCGAGTACGGCCACGCGATGGGCAACGGCCCGGGCGGCATCGCCGACTACCAGGAGCTGTTCGAGAAGTACGAGCGGCTCCAGGGCGGCTTCATCTGGGAGTGGATCGACCACGGCGTCAAGCACCCGGAACTGGGTTATGCGTACGGCGGTGACTTCGGCGAGGAGCTGCACGACGGCAACTTCGTCTGCGACGGACTGATCTTCCCCGACCGGCAGCCCTCCCCGGGTCTGCTGGAGTTCAAGAAGGTCATCGAGCCCGTCTCCATCGAGGGCGCCGACACCGCCGTACGGGTCACGAACAAGCAGGACTTCGCCGATCTGTCCGCATTCGCCTTCGAGTGGTCCTACCAAGTGGACGGCGAGAGTGTCGAGTCGGGCTCACTGTCCGTGCCCGCGCTCGCCCCGGGTGAGTCCGCGGACGTCAAGCTCCCGGAGCCGCCCGCCGACCACGGGGGCGGCGAGACGCAGTGGACGGTACGGGCGCTGCTGGCGGCCGACGCCATCTGGGGACCGAGGGGCCACGAGGTGGCGTGGGGTCAAGTCCCCGTTACCGCACGGCCGTTGCCGTCCGTCGCCGCGACCGACGGTCCGGTGGCCGGCGACCGGGTGATCACGCTCGGCCCCGCCTCCTTCGACGCCCGTACGGGTGCGCTGATGACGATCGGCGGCGTCGAGGTGAGCGGGCTGCGCCTCGACGTGTGGCGGGCGACCACCGACAACGACGAGGGCGCCGAGTGGCTGACCGGCATCCGCTCCGCGGAGCTGTGGCGCAAGTACGGCCTGCACCGCATGCGGCACCGCCTGGCCTCGGTGGACCTCGACGACGACGCGCTGACCGTGCGGACCCGGGTCGCCCCGGCCGCCTGGGAGTTCGGACTCGCCGCGGTGTACCGCTGGACCTCGGACGGCAGCCGTCTCAAGCTGACCGTGTCCGTGGGGCCGGAGGGCGAGTGGCCGGTGCCGCTGCCGCGCCTCGGCGTGCGGTTCGGGCTCACGCGGGCCGACTCCGTGAAGTGGTACGGCGGCGGTCCCGGCGAGGGCTATCCGGACACCAAGTCGGCCTCCAAGGTGGGCCGTTGGGAGTCAACGGTCGACGGGTTGCAGACCCCGTACCTGCGCCCGCAAGAGAACGGGGCCCGCGCCGACGTCCGTTGGGCGGAGCTCGGCGGGCTACGGGTCGAGGGTGACCCGGAGTTCTTCCTCACCGCCCGCCGCTGGACGAGCGAGCAGTTGGACGCGGCCACGCATCTCACCGACCTCACCCCGGGCGACACGGTGTGGGTGAACCTCGACCACGCCCTGCACGGCATCGGCACCGGATCCTGCGGCCCGGGCGTGCTGCCCCAGTACCAACTGCCGGCCCAACCGGCCGAGTTCTCCTTCGTCTTCTCGGAGGTCAGTTGACGGACACGGCCGGGTCGTGGTCCATGTGGTCGACCTCGACGCCGTCGAGCCCGGCGGCGGCCA